>DYQJ01000196.1 GCA_020719345.1 Draconibacterium orientale
TTGGAAAAAAGTAGCCAGTGAAATACTTAATAAATTTACGAATTAAATCACTACGTATAATTTAATTCATTATTCTTTCTTTGATTTTAACCGCCGGATTGCCTTGGTATATAGAATATTTTTCTAAATTTTTTGTTGCTACCGAGCTAACGGTCAAAATAGAATGCTCCTCACATGTTACTCCCGGACAAACAACCGATTTGGCGCCTATCCACACTCCGTCTTCTAAAATAATTTGTCCGGTTATCAAGTCAAAAGTAGATTTTTTATAATTGTGATTTCCACATAACAGTAGCGCGCCTTGTGAGATGCAACAGTTATCTGAAATTATTATATCTGCCAGGTTGTCTATCCAAACTGCCTCTCCTATCCATACGTGATTGCCTATTTTGAGTCGCCAGGGATATTTGATATTTACGCAGGGTTTTATTATTACTCCTGTTCCAACTTTTGCGCCGAAGATACGAAGTAACAAAATCTTGAGAAAATTGAATATTTGAAGGGGATTTTTAAAGAAAACGATGTTTGTAAAATACCAGAATAATCTTTTTAGTCGTCCTGCACCGGGCGAGTAATCCGAATTATCATATTTATTTAATTGAGTAGTATTCATTATTTGATAGTATTTTTTTTAGATGTTTGATAGTTTATGGCAAAAGTACGAAATTTTTTTGTATCTTTCTTTTATTTATAGTTTTTATATTTTTCTATTCTTTTAAAGATTATATATTTAATATTTATATTCTTCTAAATCATTGAAAATAAGAGTCTTTAGTTGTACCAATCAATAAAACTATAAACAATTATCGTATAAAAATCAATAAATTAGTACAAATATATTTATTTTTGTTGTAAAATTATTATTTTTTACCAAAAATAGATATATTTGTAAAAAAATTAAATGTTTTAAGAATGATGAAGAATATCAGGAATTTTTGTATCATCGCACATATAGATCATGGCAAAAGTACTTTAGCCGACCGTCTGTTGCAAACTACGAATACAATAGTAGGTAAAGATATGCAGGAACAAGTGTTAGATAATATGGATTTGGAGCGTGAGCGCGGCATCACAATAAAAAGTCATGCTATTCAAATGCTTTATACTTATAATAATCAAGAGTATGTACTCAATTTAATAGACACTCCCGGACATGTGGACTTTTCATACGAGGTCTCTCGCTCCATCGCAGCATGTGAAGGTGCGCTGCTCATTGTTGATGCTACGCAAGGCGTACAATCACAAACAATCTCCAATCTCTACATGGCATTGGACAACGACTTAGAGGTAATTCCTATTTTAAATAAAATTGATATGTCCTCCGCTATGCCTGAGGAAGTTAAAGACCAGATTGTAGATTTGCTCGGTTGCAAACGTGAAGAAATAATAGAAGCAAGTGGTAAAACAGGACAAGGCGTAGATAATATCTTGTCGGCAATTATCAATGTCATTCCGCCACCAAAAGGCAGTCAGGATGCCCCACTTCAAGCTCTCATCTTTGACTCGGTATTCAATTCGTTCCGTGGCATTATTGCGTATTTCCGAATTTTTAATGGAACTATTCGTAAAGGTGAGAAAGTGAAGTTTTTTAATACTAAAAAAGAATACGAAGCTGATGAAATAGGGATACTAAGACTCGGATATTTTCCTGAAAATGAACTCAAAGCAGGTAATGTCGGTTATATTATTTCAGGAATTAAGACAGCGAAAGAAGTTAAAGTAGGCGATACAATAACTCATCTTGAAAACCCATGTTTAGAATCTATTGCCGGATTTGAAGATGTTAAGCCAATGGTATTTGCCGGAGTATATCCTATTGATGCTGATGATTATGAAGACCTGAGAAGCTCGCTTGAAAAATTGCAACTCAATGACGCATCTTTGACTTTTATACCGGAATCTTCCGCTGCACTTGGATTTGGATTCCGCTGCGGTTTTCTCGGACTTTTGCATATGGAGATAGTTCAAGAACGATTAGACCGCGAATTTGATATGAACGTAATAACTACTGTCCCAAATGTTAGCTACAAAGTACATACAAAAGAAGAAATTGTAGATGTTCATAATCCGGCAGGTATGCCCGACCAAAAATTCATAACAAAAATAGAAGAACCGTATATTAAGGCACAAATCATCACGCACACCGACTACTTCGGTGCCATAATGACGCTCTGCTTAGAGAAACGCGGCGAACTTATCAGCCAAAATTTCTTACTCGGAAATCGGGTAGAAATAAATTTTCACATGCCGCTGGCAGAAATCGTCTTTGATTTTTATGATAAACTTAAAAGTATTTCAAAAGGATATGCCTCTTTTGATTATTTCTATTCGGATTACCGAGAGTCCAAACTTGTCAAACTTGATATTTTACTTAACGGGGAACAAGTAGATGCTTTGTCAGCGCTTATTCACGTAGCCAATGCAGTGGACTTTGGCAGACGGATATGCGAGAAATTGAAAGATTTGATACCCAGACACCAATTTGATATAGCCATTCAAGCAGCTATCGGTGCGAAGATAGTCTCCCGACAAACTATTAAAGCTTTTCGGAAAGACGTCACCGCAAAATGTTATGGAGGAGACATCACTCGTAAACGTAAACTTTTAGAGAAGCAAAAGAAAGGGAAAAAACGTATGAAACAAGTAGGGAATGTAGAAGTTCCGCAAAATGCCTTTCTCGCAGTACTAAAATTAGATTAATAAACAAAGATATAAATTATTTATGGACTACTCGCATGAAATATTTGTCTCTTACTTAACGGCTTCTAATTCCAGCGCCGAGAAGAAATTAATATTAGATTTTCTTGAACTTCTAAAAAGAACGTTAACAGAAAATGATGATGCAAAATTTCATGCAGTCCCCGTAAATCTGATGCTTGGAGGAAATTTAACTAATTTCTTAGATGGTAACAACATAGGAAAAGTTGTTGTTATCATTGTCAACGAGATATTTCTTAGCTACGAAGCATGTCTGGCAGAAATATATTTGCTCACCACACATAACTTCCCGATAGATAAAATTATTTTAGTTTACACTGATGGCATCAAATATTTCTCTATCTTACGAACCATAGATTTTTATTATTATTTTGCCGAGAAAAAAAAGTATGCCGAAGAGAAAGCCGAAAAAACTATTAACACGTATCTGGCATCACGCGAAAAAGAAACATTCTTTATGTACCAAGAAGTAGAAAAATTCTTCGTCAATTTTGGTTCGTTCTATAAAACATACTTTCTCGCTAAAGATAAAAATTTGCAAATACTTATAAATGAAATTGCTGCAAATGTAAGAGAAATGTTTTTGAAAGAGAAAGAATTTTTACTAAAAATAACTTTACCTAATTATATTAATCAGTGTCCTTACTTTAACCCAAAAAACTTGATAGGACGACAAAAATCGCTATCAGCACTCTCCGAACTAATAACCAATAACAAAGTTATTTTGATAGACAGCGGAATACCCGGAATAGGAAAAACGACAATCGCAAAAGCATATATTAACGACCCTAATTATTATCAGCAATACGACAACATCGCATGGATAACGGTCAGTAACAATATATTTGAAAACTTTGTTGACCAGCTTTCTAAATCTAATCAGCTTATTAATTATAAACCTGCTCAAGACTTCTTTACCAATTTTAAAAAGCTCTACAAAGCGCTGCGAAGAATAGAAGGAAATAATCTCATAATAATAGATAATGCTAATAATCACGACGAACTAAAAGACTTCTTATATAAAGTTAGAAATCTTAATTGGAACTTTGTCATCTTATTGCAAGCGGCGCCGGATAACATGCTCTTCGAACGTCTTGATAAACTAAGCAGCGAAGCGGCTATAGAGCTGTTCTATCGTCATTATAAAAAAGAACGAAATGATAAAATCCTCACATTCTTATTGAATCTGATAGAAAATCATACTTTGCTAACCGAGCTGATGGCGAAAGTTGCTAATCATAATGAAAATATTACAATTATTAAACTCTACGAGATAATTAGAAAAGCTAAGATGAAGCCACCTTTTATCATCGCTTTTAATGATTTGAAAAAATTTGTTGCGGACGAATTTATGAGTCTCGAAAGAAATTTGTACCGATATCTTGCGGAAATTTTCGCCATAGAGAGCTTTACGGATAACGAGATAAAATTACTTAGATATTTCACTATTCTGCCTCCCTATGAAATACCCGAAACTTTGCTCTTACAGTTCTTTGATATTCAACAAAATGATAATTCGCAATTTAATTTTACGCTTAACAATCTCGTAAAAAAAGGGTGGTTGCAAAACAACAATGAATCTTATTCCATCCACATATTGTTACAACCGGTTTTATTAAAATTAGTAAAACCTAATTCCCAAAATTGTGCTACGTTGATTAATTTCTTTATCAAAAACATAGATTATAACACTGAAGATAAAATAATTAAGAACAAATTCTTCCTCGCATACGCAGAAAACGTGGCGTATTCTTTGTATGACTGCAGCATATTACTTGTCACACTAATAGAAAAAATAGGCGAATTTTATTTAGTTTTAGATAACGTACAAAAATGTTTAGATTACAGCTTACTTGCTTTGAATATCAAAGAAACATTATTTGCAAAAGACTACGACAAAATTGCTAATACATACACCGAAATTTCGAATTTACAAAGCGCGCTCGGTAATTATGAACAAGATTTGTATTATGCTTTTAAAACTTTAGACATACGTAAACAGAGTCCGAAAGATAACAAAGTTAAATTCGCAGAAACTTACAACAATATAGCAATAACTTACAGAAATTTAAAAGATTATGATAAAGCTTTGCAATATCACATTATGGACATAGATATTTGCGAAAATATAGAAAATTATGACTCTTTCACTCTCGCCGGCTCTTATTGTGAAATAGCGATAACTTATTATTATCTTAAAAATTATGAAAAGTCTAAATTATATATAGACAAAGCCGTAGAAATATGGCTCAGCAAGATACCAAGCGAAAATTACGAAGTCATAAATGCAATAGAGATACAAGAAATTATTACTCATAAGTATAACAAGTATAACAAATAAACTACAGATTTGACTACTTTTAAGCAGTTATGAAAGATGCCCGATTTTATCTGTTTTAAACGCAAATTTGCCGAATTATTGGCATTTTTCGGTTTTTAATGAGGATATTTATCAATCTTCGGAGATTATACGCAACAAAAATCAGCCCGATGTCACTTGAGACTCGGTCTTTACCACGTTTCATGATGGTATGTCATCTCCACATGTCTTTATATTTAAAGTGTTTTTAACGTTTTTATTTTATCGTTTCTTTATAGTAATCAATTATTTGCTGAAATACAGATAATAATTCTGCTATTTCATTTATATAATATTTCCGCTTATCTATATTTAATTCTTGACCTAATTTCAAAAACAACCATTCATCTCCTGTTGTTACACATCCATAAATGTATTCAAGTGGTACATTTCTTTTTTCATTAAAAATTTTTGCACCAATCATTTGTGCTGCGCATTGCGGAACACCTAAATCTAAATCGTGATTTTTTGCCTCAACTACTTGAATTATTGGGAAATTAATATCAAAACTCTCGATATTTTTTGTTATTATAAAATCGCACTCACCCTTTAATCCTTTGTCGCTATCCGCATTAAGTGTATCACCAGAAAAAATTGTAATAAAATCATTATTTCTATCTTTAATTTCTAAAAGAATTGGAAACACAATGGTTTCTGATTTTGCTTTTTCGGTTCTTGCGTGAATTGTTGATGACTTCTGTAATGTAGTGTTTAACCAATCGCTTGGCAAAATAGGTTCTTTTTTGCTAAATAATTCTTTAATCTTATTTTTTACTCCAAATTGTGTTTGAAGTTGTTCTAACGTAAAATCTGTATATGCCATAGTTTTAATTTTTAGTTAATTTACAAAATTTATGCTTATTTCCTAACAACGCTATTTTACTAACAATTTGTATGTAAATTGTCCAGAATTATAATCATCAAGTATAGTAACAACTATTCTACTTCCATTTTGTAATATAGGTGGAAACAGCATTGTCAAAATAGTTACAGAACATTTCGTTTCATTACTTGAAAATTTACTAAAATCATTCATATTTCATTCTATTAATTTGTTTACAATGCCTAACGACAGACTGTCTAAAAACGCAAAGGTACCCTTTTTTAGATTAAATGCAAATTTTTTTCAAAAAATTGTAGCGATTTTATCTGGTTTAATTGTGTTAAAAAACGTTCTTTGAAATACTTTTATCCTTAATAATCAATTTAACATATTGCATGTTACGTTTTTTTATTTCATTCATTATCAAATTATTTAGGTGGATGTTTTCCAGCATTGGCTAATAAATTTCTCAAATTTTGTAATTCAATACGATTTAATTTTAATTCATCAATTGTTACTCGTCCTGTGGTTGTTATTCCTATCATTTCCAATACATCATCACTCCATTTGAAATTTTCTATCCATTCTTGTTTTCGTGGATTAAATAAATCAACCGTTTCACCTGTTAAACTATCTAATCCGTTAATTTTATTATATTTATAATTATTACAACCTTGACATGATAATGCTAAATTTTCTTCGTTTGTTTCACCATTTTTACTTTTTGGGATAATATGTTCTATCGCAAAAGGTTGTGGCGATATATTTGCTGGACTTTTACAATATTCACACAATCCATTCGCTCTCCTGAATATTAATTCTTTCAATTTGTTAAGCGACATATAATCGTGGTTTTAGTTGTAATTGTTCAACAATTTCATCAAGTGATAAATTTCTTAATTTCGCTAATTCCAATAAATATTCTAATCTTTTAACTCCCAAATTTTCCATATACGCTGTTAATTCAAGTAATTCTTGATATTCTTCATCGTTTATTGTTTCATTCTTACGTTTTTTTACTAAAAAATCATAGCGTTTTTGTATCACGGTGGGCGCACCTGAATTTATTTTTTTTAATAATTCGGTTTCATTCTGAGTTAATACTGATGGTAATTTTTTACGTCGTAAAATTATAACTTCCTGCATTACTTGGTCTAATTCAATCACGTTCAATATTGATAATGATTGGTAAATATTGTTCAACTGTTGAGTGTGAATTAATGTATTCATATTTTTAATTATTTATCGTCATTTTTTATAAAACATAATGATAGACTGTCTAAAAACGCAAAGGTAACCTTTTTTAGATTAAATGCAATTTTTTTTCAAAAAATTGTAGCGATTTTATCTGGTTTAATTGTGTTAAAAAAACGTTCTTTGAAATACTTTTATCCTTAATAATCAATATTTAACGTTTTTTAACTAAAAATATTTGTTAAAAAATTGCTTTTTAAGATGATACATGTTATGCTCTTTATTATTATTTCTCAAAAACTATTATTTTTTTCAATTAAATTAATTTTTATAATTCTTTTGCATGTATACTTAATGTTCGTAAAATATTGATAGCGTAAAATAATGGTGACTAAACACGCTATTTATTTTA
>DYQJ01000197.1 GCA_020719345.1 Draconibacterium orientale
TCTTTTATGTTTCTATCTGGTGAAAAATTTGTCCAATTTTATGTGCGTAGCCAAAATTATTTAAAAGACGGATTTGATAGCGAAAAATATGCCATGTTCATAAAAATTGTTGAACGAATATTCTATTCGCAAGACTTTGTCGTAGTAAGTGGAAAAATCTATACCCAGTCCATAACCATATAATAGTCTATTATTCAAATCATTATTGTTTGTCAGATACATTTTAGTAAAATCTTTGACATATCCAAAATCGGAGTGAGCCGACAGATACAAAGATAACGGTATTTTGTTGAACTTTCGGAACGGAATAAATTTAAGATATAAAATTTTATCTGCAATTAATTTATATCTTATACTATTTTGTTGTAATAAATATTGACTGCCGGTTATCGTATAATGTTCAAAACCACGTATATAATACTCGCGGCGGAGAGAATAAAAGAAATTATAGCTAATATTTTTGGGATTAGAAAAGAAGACGATTATTTGATTACCATAAAAAAATATATCTGATAGTTTAATCAATTTTTTGAATGTCAGACGTAGATTAAATAAATTTACGTTATCTTTTCTTGTGAGGTTAGCTATTTTTAAGAAACTTATTTTTACATATTCGCCGTATGTTGGGTATATTTTATTATCAAGGTTAGAATACTCATATTCAGACATTAAGCTAATATAATTAATCTTCTTTTGTAAATTATAGTACAAAGGATTGAGTAAAAATATGGTATCATTAATGCTTTGAAAATTGTATTTAAGAAAAAATGTTAAATTTTCATATATATTTTTACGGTATTTATAAGATAAAATAGCATCAAAATAGAGCTTTGCATTGTCCGAGTCCAGAGTTATTCCAAGTGCTTGATTGTTGAATGTTGTATAATCAATGCTGTGCTGTTGTTGATAATTGAGATAAAAACCTAATAAGTGTTTATGTTTTTTGTCTAATTTGATATGTAAATAGTTGATATGTAAGCTGTTTTTATATCCGTAAATAAAAAAAAGCAATAATTTTTCGTTGAGTCCTCTAAAATTATATTTTACCAGCCCTGCGCCGAAGCTGACGTAGTGATAATCTATATTGTGTATCCAATGATTTAAGTTTTGTTCTTCTATCTCAAAGCTCATCTCCGGCACTAAATACCAGCGTTCTTCTACGGTTATAGTCAGGTCAAGATACTTATTTTCAGATATATTATAATCAATATACACAAAATTAAATAAAGATAAATTACTTATATTTTGATGATTTTGTGTTAATAATTTTGATATTTCGGTGCTGTCAATTTCTGTGTCGGCGGTAAAATCTAATTCATTTAAAATGATTTTCTCTTTAGTTTGTTTATTATTTAAGACTTTTATATTACGAATAATATATTTTTTACTACCAATATTCGTTAATATGCTGTCAGTTTTTTGGCTTTTTGCATTGCTGCAAATTATAATGAAGAAAAATATTATTATATAATTCATTATTGGTCATTCATTATTGGTCTGTAAGATTAAACATTTTGTAGTTGTCGCTGTAATTTTAACGCGATTGTCTAATCTATGATTTATTATCCATATAATTTTCTGGTCGTCTTCTAATATCCATATTTTTTCTTTCTCAAAGCTGCTTATTTTATTATCCGAAAAGAAATCACTTATTTTTTTGCGTTTGTTCATTCCTATAGGATAGAAAAAATCGCCATGTCTCCATTTTCGCAGTCGTAATGGAAATTTTATTTTGTGGAAATCAATATATGCCAGATGTTTAGCTGATTGTATATTCAGTTTGTCGGCTGTTATGTCTATTAAATTTGCATTTAAAATTAAGGCATCAGTGAGTCCGGGATTTAGAATTATTTGATTATCAAAATTATTGATTATCAACTCGTTGATAGATTGATTAATAGGAGATTGTATGTTTTCTTTAATCAATAAAAATTCGCGGTCTCTCAATATTTTATGCGATTCTGAAAGAAATATTTTGCCTGATTTTTCTTGCAGTCCAGAAATAATATCTTCTATGGTTTGATAATTGAAATTGTAAGGTTTTAAAAATTCAAATAAATAAGTTTTTAATGGAGACAGCTTGATAAGTTTCGATATTTTGATTTTTATTTCGTTGGCTTCGTATATAAAACATTTTTGCTGTTTGGAATTAATTGCCTCATTATAAATTTGTTGAACTTCGTTATTTATTTTTATGTTCTTAAGAATATTATTTTTTACTGCCGAGTTTATTTTTTGCATCTCCGGAATGATAATATTTCTAATTTTATTGCGATGATAATTGTTCTCAAAATTAGATAAATCTGTGCGGTAGTCAATGTTGTTAAGTTGTAAATAGGTTAAAATTTCTTCTTTATTTGTAAATAAAATAGGTCTGACTATGTATTGTCGTTTATTTGCAATACCTTGAATACCACGTAGTCCGGTGCCGCGGATTATATTTAGCAAGTACGTTTCTACATTATCATCCGCGTGATGTGCGGTCAATATGTAGTCGTAATTGTGCATTATTTTTATTTCGTCAAACCATTTGTATCTAAGATGTCGTGCTGCCATTTCTATGGAGTCTCCTGTTTGCTGTGCGTATTCTGTGGTATTGAAATTTGTGGTATAAAAATTTACTTGCAATTTGGTTGCAAGATTTTGTACAAAAATCTGGTCTTGGTTAGAATCTTCGTCTCGTAATTGAAAATTTACATGCGCTATAGCGAAATTAAAATTTATCTTTTTTAACAGAGTGACTAAAAAAACTGAGTCCGCACCTCCGCTAACGGTTGCAAGCAGTCTGTCTTTTTGTGAAAATAACTGATTTTGAGTTATATAATTTATAAATTGGTCTTCTATTTCCATAAAATCATTTTTTTATTTATGAATTATTTTGCCACTCAAATAAAGAATAATGTTGATTGTTCATTCCTAATTTGCTGTAAACTTGTTTTGCGGTTTCGTTGCTGTTGTCCACATACAATTTTATTCCGCAATATTCTTGTGAGTTCAAAACCATTTCTTTGATATACAGATACATATATTTAAAGATTCCGCGTCCTCTAAATTCGGGTTTTACATAAACTGACTGCAACCAGATGATAGTTTTTGCACGCCAATCACTCCACTCGTAAGTAGTTAATAAAGAGGCAACTATTTGTCCTTCGTCTTCACAAACATAGTAACAGCCCTTATTAGCATCTTGAAATACTTGAGTTACTCCTCTTGTTATTATTTGTTCTTCTAAAACCAATTCTTCGGTTTCGGCTGCCATATTTATTTGAAAATCAATAATATATGTGATATCTTTTAACTCGGCTTTTCTGATATTCATATTAAATTTAATGTTTAAATGTTCGTGTGTATTTTTATAAATCTGTTTTTTTCATTAATATCGGTTAAAATTTTTGTGTCTGAATTTTGTATCTGTTTAAAAACTTCGCATGTATTTGTAGCAAGTTTGTCGTTGATTTCTAAATATATAACTCCATTTTCTGCTATATATTTTTGTGAAAATTTAGCAATAGCTTCATAAAATAAGTAAGCGTTATCATCATCTACAAAAATGGCGCGATGCGGTTCATAGTTTAAAACATTTGGTAGCATTTCTGCTTTTTCGCTGTTTTTAATATACGGCGGATTGCTGACAATAATATCAAATTTTAGGGTTTCAAAGTATTTATATTTTTCAAAATTGAGGATATCTAATTGATAAAAAACAACTTCCGCTTTATTTAGCTTATTATTTAGTTCGGCAATTTTCAAAGCTTTTTCAGATATGTCAATAGCGTAAACCTTCGTCTTTCTAATGTTTTTATTAAGCGCAATTGCAATGCATCCTGTTCCTGTGCCGATGTCTAAAATATTAATTTGTTGATTATTATCTTTAAAATCATTAACTATTATGTCAACTAATTCTTCTGTTTCCGGTCTTGGAATTAAGACATCCGGATTGACAAAAAAATACATATTATAAAAATATTGTTTCTCAAAAATATATTGAATAGGTACATAATCAATCAATTGAGAGATAATATTATCTATTTTAGTTTTTTTTTCTTCGTCTATACGTTCTGCATGATTCAAAACGAGCTGCAATTTAGTATAATTAAAAATATTTTCAGTAATGATATAATAAAATGCTTGTATCTCTGTTTTGGGATACTTGTTTATTAAAGAGTCGTGGATATAATTGTATAAATCTTTTATTATCATATCTTTATACAAATATTTAGGATTAATTTGTCGTTTTGATATGAAGGAAAATAAGTTATATTTTTTTGTTTGAACATTTTTAAGTTGCAAAGTGGTTTGGTCATGTAAATTATTGTAGTAGAAAAAATACCTATTCCTGCACCTGTCAGCACGTCTGAGAGCCAGTGTCTATTGTTAATTATTCTAAAAGCTCCTGTTGTTGAGGCAAATAAGAAGCCAGATGAAGCCCATAGTGGCGAACTTTGATAAAATTCGTAAAAAAGCGCTGTTGTATTTGTAAAGCTAAATGTAGAATGTCCGGATGGAAAAGAATGTTGTCCTCCGTAAGGTCTTGTCTTATTGATTATTCGTTTTAAAGAGTGCGTTATTAGTGAGCTGAGTCCGTTTGCAAAGAGCAGATAATTAGTCTGCAATTTCCAATTATTTCTGCTTTTTATTCCGATAATATCCCCGATATAAACCTGTGTCGTGGGCAGATATTGTATTACGTCATCAATTCTAAAACGAAAGTCGTGTCCAACTTTATCACGTATAGTTTTAGTGAAGTTTTTTTCAAATAGGGAATTAGTTAATAAACAACCACTTATAATAAGCGTACTTGAAATTGCAAGTGGTTTATAAAAATTTCGTGAGGAGTCAATTGTGTTATAATTATAATTATTTGCAAAAGTATTGCAAATAATTATAATCATAAAGAATGAAGATAAAAAAATATTTTTCATGGATTAAAAATAAACGATTTTTTCATTTTTGGTATCAAATAACATTATCTCAGTGAGTAATGTATTGGCAAGTGAGCTTGCGCCTATTCTAAATAAGTGATTATTAAGCCATTGTTCGCCGAGTATATTATTAATAACTTCATAGAATTGCACCGCTTGTTTACCGTTTGCTATACCTCCGGCAGGTTTGATACCAACTTTTTTATCTGTTTTTAGATAGAAATCTTTGATAGCCAGACACATTACATATACGGCGTCTATTGTAGCGGCGGGTTGCAATTTTCCGGTGGAAGTTTTAATAAAATCTGCTCCTGCTTCCATTGCGAGTATGCTTGCGGTATAAATTTTGTGATGGTCAATGATAGCACCTGTTTCGAGTATAACTTTCAGATGTTTATCTCCTACGACTTTTTTTAATGCTTTGACTTCGGAAAATAGTATTTCATAATTTCTGTCTAAAAATTCGCCTATAGAAATGACCATGTCAATTTCGTTGGCACCGTCAAGTATTGCGAGTTCGGTTTCTTTTTCTTTGATAGTAAGAAACGTTTGCGAAGATGGAAATCCTCCTGCGACGGCGGCAATTTTTATGTGTTTTAGTATTAAGCTGTCATTAACTAATTTAACAAAATTAGGATAGACACAAAGTGCGGCAACATCTTCCATTTGCGGAAATACCGATCTAAAATTGTTTACCTTAGAACAAAAAGCGGTTATAGATTTTTTACTATCCGTAGGATTTAAAGATGTTAAATCTATGAGATTAAAGATATTTTTCAAGCGATTAGGATTGTAAGTTTCTTCTGCTTTAAGGATAATCTCTTGAATGTGTGAGTTTACTTGATTTGTATCAATGTGTTGACGATAGTTTTTTAATAATTCGTTCATGTTTTAAAATATATTAAGGGTAAAAAAATTATTTGAACAAAATAATTCCGTATTTTCCGCAATTAGCTTTACCAAAGTAACCGAAGAAATAAGTTAGTTCGAGGACTCCATGGAATTGTAAAACGTTTGTTTTAGGATTCGTATAAAAAGTTGTAGGTACATATCTACCGTCATCTGTTACGGCAAAATATTGCTGGTTGTCGTTAATTATATCAGAGAATCCGTAGTTAGCACGTACTCCGAGTGATAAATTTACACGTTCTCCCAGAGGATACGAAATACCTATTCCCAAGACTGCGCTGTTGTAGTTAGTTTTGTAAGCGTTGTCTAAATTTATTTGCTGTTCCATGTTAAGTTCGGGTGTCTCGGTTATTTTATTTATTTTGGAAAATTTAGGACCTATTTCAAAATAGAAACCTGTTTCGGTTGTGAATCTAAGAAGTCCGATGATGTCAAAAGTATTAATTTGTGTTTTATTAGATAAAATATCAGTGCTTGTCTTCATATTAAACTCTTGACTAAACGAAGTGCTATTAATTTCCAGAGCCGTTCCGATGACATCTCCAAATACTACACCGAGTCTTGCTCCCATAAAATAAGTTCCGGACATGTAGTTTGGGGAGATGTTCGGGTCATTATAAGTGTCCATATTTAACATTGCGGAGATTCCATATCCGCCTTTAGCCGAGAATGTCAGCCAATTCACTTTACTACCTCTTTGTGCATATATTGTAGAAGTAGCAATTATGAGTACCAGTGCAAGCAACATTTTTTTTTTCATAGGATAAAATATTAAAATATTAAAATATTAAAATAATGTAGGATAATCTTCATTAAACTTTTTTAAAATAACAGTTATAGCGGTTTCTCTAAAAAATTTAGACTTGTTTTTAACTCTATATTTTTTACAATATCTTTCTACTGCTTGTTTTTCGTAGTCGTTAAGTAGAAAAGAGACCAGATGTTTCCGCTTTAAATTATTGTTTCTTGTATTAATTTCTTCTATTTGTTTTTTCATTACATTTCTTTTTTTGCCAAAAATAATATAATTATAGAAAAAAAATAAAAAAAGATTTTTTTTTTTAATGCGCGCTTTTATAAGTATCTACCCATGTGGCGTTTTGCATATCTTTCAGCAGTCGGAATGCATCTTCGCCGTAGAAGAAGTCAGAGATTTTTTTTACGCCATACGTCTGTAATATTAATAGTTGTCCGTCTGCGGGTGCACTTGGTATTGAGTCGTTATTAGACCATCCGGCATCCGCTGTGGCAGATTTGTATGGGTATTTTTTGTATCTTAGTTTCCAGATGTCTGCTACTATTGTGGTATCTTCTATTCCGTATTCAGTGAAGAAGTTTAGTTTTTCCGGATTTGCGTCATTTTTAATATTTCCTGAAGCGTAGTTCATAAAAGTGGATAGCGAGATTGTTTGTACTTCTTTAATGACGTTTCCTGGTATATAAAGGATTGCAAATTGTCCTACATTGGAGAAATTAGGGACTACTCGAAATCCCAGATAATAATCTGTTTCAAATATTTCTCCAAAAGTATCTTGCGCGAAGATATTATTAGCTGTGCAAAATAAGAGAAAAAAAGCAATAATTTTTGTTTTCATAATTGTAAATATTAAAAGATTAAATTTTTGATAGCGTAAAATAATGGTGACTAAACACGCTATTTATTTTATTTT
>DYQJ01000395.1 GCA_020719345.1 Draconibacterium orientale
TATGAAAAATCAGTAAATTTGAATTTTGGTCACTATTTTTATACGCTACCAATTCTTTTTATTTTTGTAAATATTTTTTTTATTTTTGACCGACTATTGAGAACTTACGATTTTTATTGCGGTGCTTATTTTTCTGGCGAGGTCATTCATTTTATTTTTAATATCTTTTTCGTCTATATTTAAAATAATGTCATTTCGCATAACTTCTTGTCCGTTAATGATAACATCGGTCACATGTGCGGCGTTGAAGGCATATACGATTGCCGAGTAATAGTCATAAATAGGAATTGTATTAGCCTTAGAAATATCCAGCATGATAATATCAGCTTTTTTACCTGTTTCTAATGAGCCAATTTTTTTGTCCAACCTCAACACTTCGGCACTTCCTAAAGTTGCTATTCGCAATGCAGTTCTTGCGGGAATGACGGTAGTATTCTTGTTCCACAATTTATGAATAAGTGCCATCACTTGCATTTCGGCGAACATATTAAGATTATTATTACTTGCAGCTCCGTCAGTGCCGAGTCCCACTTTTATCTGTTTATCAATCATTTTCGGGATAGGTGCTACTCCGCTTGCCAACTTCATATTACATTCGGGATTGTGTGCTACGCCTACTTTTCGTCTGGCATAAATATCTATATCTTGGTCGTCGAGCCATACGCTGTGTGCGGAAACTACATTTTCATTGAGGACTCCTAATTTATCTAAATACTCTACGGGAGTGAGATTATGTTTTTTTTTAATCAAATCATATTCCCATTTAGTTTCGGCAATATGAATATGATAATTAATATCTAATTGCTCGGCAAGTTTGGCGCCTCGTTTGAGGAGTTCTTCTGAACAAGTATAAGGAGCATGCACTGCTACACCGACTGTTATTAACGGGTCATTTTTATATTTTTCATATAAATATCGGGTGTGTTTTTCAGTGACATCAGGTGTCGCACTATTTGGAACAGGAAAGTCTATAAAGCTTTCAGCAACAATTCCGCGCATACCTATTTTTTTGGCTACTTCGGCTACCTGTTCTTCGTAATAGTACATGTCGTTGAAAGTCGTTGTGCCTGCATGCAGCATTTCTACCATTGCTATCTCGGCGCCGAGTTTAACTGTTTCTTCAGTAACAAATTTTGCTTCTGCCGGAAACATGTATTTATTTAACCATGCTTGCAATTCTATGTCGTCTGCCAGTCCTCTAAACATTGTCATGCTAAGGTGATTATGGGTATTCACCAGTCCGGGCATGACGATTTTATTGTCTGCACATATTTTTTTGTGTGCAACAAATTGTTTTTCTATGTCTTCAGTCTTTCCTATGGCAATAATATCGGTATCTTTAATAACAATGCTACCATTCTCTATAATATCAAACTTACTATTAAGCGTGATAATTATAGCATTTTTGATTATCAAGTCTGCGTTTATCAATTTATTAAGATTTAAAGAGTTTATAAGCGATATGTTTATTTTGTTTGTAAAAAGAATTCATTTCTCTGCCGGCGTTTACTTTATTGTATTTGGCTCAAAACCTAACTCGTTGAGTAATT
>DYQJ01000198.1 GCA_020719345.1 Draconibacterium orientale
AAAATAAAATAAATAGCGTGTTTAGTCACCATTATTTTACGCTATCAAATAATTAGTCAATTAGAGAATTTAAAAAATGTAATCTAATAAAACAAAAAGACGCAAGAGAACCGCTTTACATACAAATTCTCTGCGTCTCAAATCATATAAATTACGAAAAATCAAAATGAACGCTCAATAAATTATAACAATTTCTCCAATGCTTCCACTAATTTCTTCTTAGGGACTGCTCCAACTATCTTCTCCACAACTTCTCCTCCTATCAAAAATAAAACCGTAGGTATATTTAAGACGTTAAATCTTTGGGCAATTGCCTGATTCTCATCTACATCTACCTTACCTATGATTGCTCTACCTTCATACTCTGTAGCCATTTCTTCTATGTACGGGGCTATTCTGCGACAAGGTCCACACCACTCTGCCCACAAATCAAGCACAACGGGCTTGCTTGCTTTAAGAACTACCTCTTCAAAATTACTTTGTGTTATTTCTAATGCCATAATTGTAATATTTTATAATATTTCTTTTGACAAAATTAATATTAAATTTAAAAAAAAATAAAAAAATACATAAAAATTTTTGTAATAAAAAAAAAAAATTTAATTTTAACTTCAGAAATGTACCTTAAAATCACAACATGATGTCACTAAAAAAAATTATTTTTTCGGCTAATCTACAAGAATACAGACCTATAATATGGTATGGGGAGCCGGTATTTACGAGATATAATCAGTTAAAGTCTATTCTCAACGATAAATTTGGCGAAAAAATAGCAGAGTTTTTAGCCGAACCGACCGTATCAAGAGAAGCTATCGAAGGAAAAGGGAAAGCTCATTGGCTAACAGGATACGTAGCACAGCCGATAGCATACTCCAAATTAGAACCCGCTAAACAAGAGGCAGCAAGACAAAATTTACAATTTATTATTACTAAAATTAAAAATTTTGCTAAGGAGCTGCAACAAGAAGAAAGTAATAACTTAAAAGAACTCGGAGAACTTCTACTGCTCGCAATAGAACTACCCGGAACAGATTATATCTTTGTAGAAAATGATAAAATCGTGCTTACGCTATGGGGATTCTCTTCCGAAATATCTAAAAAAACTAATTTCCACATAAATAAGGTCGTAGAAGCACCGATAAACAATGTACCGCCACCACCACCGCCTCCAATAAACGAAAATATTAATAATCAAGATGATAAAATTGACATAGAAAGAAAAATTGACGAACAGCGACTGGTAAATCAAAATAATGAAATCAAAACTAATAATAATGAAAATACTCTAACGCCACCACCTCCTCCGCCACCGGTCATAGAAGAAAAAAAACGCAGAATACCGGCATGGCTCTGGTTCATTTTAGGAATGATCATAATGTTTACCTTATTGTTCCTGCTCTGGTGGTTTTGGCTCAGAAATATGAAATATCTACCCGACGAACCCGGAATATTGCCACCTTTAGATACTACACAAGTAGGAGTAGACCCAGATGACCCTTCCAAAAGACCTATATTTACTAATAAGGTTAATGTAGCATTGGACAAAGATATTGATATAGTGGTGTTTGCTAAAAAACTTAATGACGAACATAAAGACGAATTAGAAATAGTATTCTATGACACGACAATTAACCTAATACAAATTCAGACCCTGGAAGGAGAATGGAAAAAGTGGAAAGAGAAATTGAAAGAAGAATATAGTGAAGTGAAATTAACTTTTAACGAAGCTTTATTTACCGGCGCCAAAATCCCGACAGACCCAGCTTTTAAAGAAGTGGACAAGAACTGGTACTTTGAAGTTATCAAAGTTTACGAAGCATGGGAAGTAACGCAAGGTAGCGAAGACGTAATAGTAGCCATATTAGATGACGGATTTGATGCCTCACACCCAGAATTTCTAAACAAAATCGTAAACCCATGGAACGTAGTAACACACGACTCCAATCTGTTCCCTTCGGGAGGAAGCGAACACGGTACACACGTAGCAGCTACCGCGGTAGGTTGGAACGACAACGCCTCCGGACTTTGTGGTATTGCACCGAAATGTAAACTCATGCCTATTCAAGTAGGAGACAAAGATGGAGTAATGAGCTCATTAGGAATAGTATCAGGAATACTTTACGCACTACATCACGACGCAGACGTCATTAATATGTCACTCGGTATGTACTACGGACAAGAAATATTAGACATGACAGAAGAACAACAAAAAAATCTCATCACCGCCTATTATCAAGACGAAGAAGAATTTTGGGAAGAACTTTTTACTTTTGCTAACGAAAAAAATATGATACTCGTACAAGCCGCAGGTAATCAAGACATTATTGCAGGGATAGACCCATTCTGCCGCTCAATGCGAAACATTATCGTCTCCGCACTTGATAAAACTACAATGAAAGCCGAATTTAGTAACTACGGGGACTTCTCTACCGTATCTGCACCTGGAGTCAGCATTTATAGTGCAACACCAAGCAACAGCTTTGCCTTTTTAGACGGAACAAGTATGGCATCTCCTATAGTTACCGGAGCGGTAGCACTCTTAAAATCAGCACATCCGGACTGGACAGCGGAACAAATTATTGAAGCGCTCGTAAACTCGGGTAAAGACGTAGACTCCGAAAAATATGTAGGTCCACTTATTCAACTTGATAAAGCTATCAATCACACACCAGGAGACTCTATTTTGATTATTCCAGATGATGCTAAAGACACTAAATTTGCAACCGGACTATGGGAAAGCTCCTCCGAACTGATTAGTACTATTGACAATAAACCTATTACTTTGTTGTTTGATATTAAAGCAGATGGAACAGGAGAAATTACTTATACCGAAGCAAACGGAAATAAATGCAAAGCTAAGCTTTCGCTAACATTCAGTGATGCTACTCTTAAAATTTTGCAAACAGAAAACGCCGAGTGCGAAGACAAATCTAAGTACTATCAGCCATATAAATTTGAATGCGTACAAGGAGCAGACGACCAAGCAGACTGTAAAGCCATGATATTAGACAACTCTAAAGGCATATTAGATTTCAATTTGAAAAGAAAAAAATAACTTAGAAATAATTAAATTAATAATACGATGAGTCAACTCATAACAACGACAGATGTATCAACTATAAGACCGGTATTTACGCAAGGATTTGCCGAAAATATCAAACGATACAATCAACTGAAGACACTTTTTAGTGCAGGTAAAGAATATAGAATTTTTGCAAATCCGATACCAGGAGTAGGTGGCTCGCAAAAAATTGCTTGGCACACAGAATATGAAGGCAAAATGATTCCTTTTTCTAAACTATCTGCGCAAGATAAAGAACTCGTAAAAGGACAACTGAAATATCAAATTAATAAGCTATACCATAACGTTATAAAGAACTATAACGCGAACCAGAAAGGTGTTAATGAACTATTCGGGCTATTAGACTCCTGCATAGAGATACCGGACTACAATGACGTTTACGTAATAAATGCACCAAGCGGAGAAACAAATTTTTGTATTATCCGTTGGGGATTCACATCTGACGACCACAACGCACAAAGCGGACTAATTAAAAAATTAGTGCCTATTAAAGTAAACACAATTCCTATTAAAGCTGTATTTTCTAACGAGAAAAGTGCTGTTAATGAGAAAATTACGGTTAAATATCTAGAAAAAGAATTCACTGCAATAACAGATGCAGAAGGAAAAATTTATCTGCAAGACGTACCGTTTTTCACTAAAATAGACGCATATCAAATTGACGCGAACATTGGCGAAAAAATTAATTTACACAGCTACGTTTGTGACGCCAGAGACGAATATATTTTTAGAATAGGAATACCTAATCAAGATATGAACTTTAAAATTGTGGACAACAAAGGACGCCCTCTCAAAAACACACCTATATATTTTGATTATCAAGGCAATAAAATCCAAAAATATACAGACGAATTCGGAAATATCACTCTCAAAGACATTCCCGTAGGAACAGAAATTAATTGTATTCAAAATCAAAACATCCAACAAAAATTCGTCTGCGAAAAAGACATCTTTGATTATACAATGATAGGTGAAGGTCCTAAAACTAACATGATTTTTAAAGTTGTTGACCCAGACAAAAATGCCGTTGCAGGAATAAAAGTTGTCCTTACGTACGAAAAAAATACTCACGAGCTAATCTCGGACGCAAAAGGAAATATTTACTTCGCAGACGTGCAATTAGAGGACACCGTCAGCTGCGAACCTATCGTAGATGGCGAAAAACTAGCGCCTATATCTTTTGTCTGCGAAAAAAATATTCCCGAATATATTATTGAAATCCCGTTTGCAAAAGCAAATATGTTGTTTAAAGTATTAGATGCTGATAATAAAATCGTTGCTAACGCAAATGTTATTTTTACTTGGAACGGAACCCAAATACTACGAACAGCAGACCAAAACGGACAAATTACTTTAGAAAATATTAAATACGGTGACCAAGTTATTGCCGAACAAACTATAGATGGACAAAAACTCGCATCACAAAATTTTACATTCCTTAAAAACACACCTATTTATATAATAAAAGGTGAGCAATTTGCCAGAGCTAATATGTTATTTAAAGTATTAGATGCTGATAATAAAATCGTTGCTAACGCAAATGTTATTTTTACTTGGAACGGAACCCAAATACTACGAACAGCAGACCAAGACGGACAAATTACTTTAGAAAATATTAAATACGGAGACCAAGTTACTGCCGAGCAAACTATAGATGGACAAAAACTCGCACCACAAAATTTTACATTCTCAAAAACTATACCCGAATATATAATACGAGGACAACAATTAGTCAATTCTGGAACAATGAACATTTTGCTGCAAGACGAAAATAAAAAGTCAATACCCAATGCAGACGTGAGAATAGAAATTGACGGTAAAATACTTGACTTAAAAACAGACGAAAACGGCAAAATAGTGCTTAACAACGTAAAACATGGAACTAATTTGAAATGCAGACAAATGGTAGATGGAGTAGCGAAGCATCAGCACTTATTGATATACGAAAAAGGAAAAACAGATTATGTAATGTTAGGTTCATTACCTAAACCGCTCTCTAAATATGCTAATATACAAATACTTGTAGTAAATCAACAAGACGAGCCAATAAAAAATTTGAAAATAACTTTAAACAACGGCTCACAAACCATTAATCAATACAGCGACGACGAAGGCAAAACTACTTTTAACGCCATAAATTGCAGCAACCAAGTATCTATATTAGCAGAACACCAAAATACTAAGAAAGAAATAAAATTCTACTGTCAAAACGAAACCGAATTTCATAAAATCGTCATAGGGAAAAAACGATTCTGGTGGCTCTGGTGGTTAATTCCTCTTTTATTACTACTCGGACTCCTATTTTATTTCGTTATCTGTCCGATAATTATGTCACCTATAATTCACGATGATGATACGACCGATACTATCAAAATAGATACTATTGTTCCTAAACCGGACAGCATACCTATAGTGAAGGGACTAAAAGTTATTGTATTAGAAGACTCTACTAATTATCCTGTAGCCAATGCTGAGGTCAAATTAATATACAACAAAGACACCTTAACCGGTAAAACTAATGCCAAAGGTGAAATAATTTTTGATAAAGTTCCGGAAGACAATGCCTTATCTATAAATGCAACCGTCAATGCAACTGGATATAAAGAACTTATTGCTAAATTCTATTTTGTCAAAGAGAGGATTTTTTATATCTCTAACAAGTCAAGAGATATTTCTGACGTGGTATTACCTTGCGGACAAGATATTAATTCTCAAGGGAAAGGTTCTACTATTCGTATGATTAACGTCAAAAAAGCAAGCGGAAAACTTACTATAATATTTGATATGTTCGAAATACCCGATGAAATAATTGTTTATAACGGAAAAATAGATGACATCGCTGCAGATAAAGTTATCTGGCGAAGCAAAGGATATGTCAAACGGCTACATCAAAATGTCTTTTTTGATTTTAATTCGCCAGACAGCATAATTACAGTGCAAATAAATGGCGGAGACGAAAAGAAAACCGAATGGTACTTCCGAGTACTTTGTCCTTAATAACAAGAAAACTTAAAATAAATAATTATGATAATAATAGATAAAGACCTAAAAGATGTACGATACGGACTTGGCAGTGTAGAAACGGTGAGAAACTGGTACACTCAAATAAAAAGTTCGTTCGGAGCAGGAGAATACCGAATATTTGCCGAGCCGATACCTATGGGCAATAAAATAAAATGGGCGACTGACTACACTGACAACAAAGCCAATATTGTCAATTACAATCAATTGACGATAGACCAGCAAAGTGCAGTCCAAGATTTATTGACCGTGCAAATAAATAAATTGAAAGATGTAGCTAATAAATTCACTAACAAATCGCTTTTGGAAACACTGATGAAGTGCATAGAAATCCCCGACTTGAAAGATGTTTTTCTTATCAAGACCGCAGAAGGAAACAAAGTAGTCCTCACGCAGTGGGGATTCACATCAGATATACCCGGCGCTGAAAAAGGACTGTTAGAAAAAATTATTAATACAAAGAAAGTCCCGATGGTATTTAATGTTGTATATCAAGACGGTAAATTTGCAACCGACGAAGAAATACATTTTGAATACGAAGGAAAAAAGGAAATACATCGTTCAAATTTAGCAGGACAAATTACTGTAGAGAAAGTGAAAATTAATTCCAACGTCAAAGCGTATCAAATAGAAGAAGACCAACAGATTAATCATCACACTTTTAGCTGCTACGAATTTGGAAATTATCAAATCGTACTGCCGTTAAAGTTAGATATGAAATTCAAGGTCATTGACTCTAATAAAAAAATATTAGAAGGCATGAGATTCAATTTCGCTTATAAAAATGTTGAAGAAACAATCACTTCTAATGCAGAGGGAATAATGATGCTTCCGAAAATTAAAGTGGGAACAGAAGTAAAAGTCTTCCAATTGAAAGATGGAAATCAAGAAAACCTCAACCATTACATTTGCGAAAAGGGAAAAGACGAGTATTTGATTATTATTCAAGTGCCACCGATTGTAGAAATACCTAATATAGTCCAAGATGTTCCGATAGAACCGCCTCCGATTAATAAAAATTATAAGATGAAATTCAAAGTCGTAGACGATAATAACGAAGTGGTAATAAATGCAGAAATAACAGTCAAATATGCAGGAAAAACAGCTAAGTTACGTACCGATTCGCAAGGTAATGCCGAGTTAGAAGGAGTAGAACCGGGAACCAAAGTAAATGTCGTAGCAAAAGGTGAGATAAAAAAGAAGTAATTGACAAGAACCCTGCCAGCATGAAAAAACGCTGGCAGGGTAGTTATCAGATAGTTAACCACTGCTGGGTGAAAAAACGCTGGCAGGGTAAATTACTACGGTGTATATTTTATTATAAAATATTTGGTAGTGTAAATTTTTAAGTGATTAAGTCACATTTTTTTTAATCCATAAAT
>DYQJ01000396.1 GCA_020719345.1 Draconibacterium orientale
GAAATATCTATCGTAATTAAGCGGAGCTAAGTACATAATGTTATAATTTATTTATAAAGCAAAATATATTACAAATATAATCAAAAAATATTTAATATCCTTATATTTTTAACTTTTTTTGAAAAAATAAATTACTATATTTGCAAAAATACGCTAATCTTATAAATTTAGACATGAACAGAAAAATTTTGGTACTATTTTTAGCATTAACTATGCAATTATTGGTTTTCGGACAGAGCAGAGGGTTGATAGAAGTAGAAATTGACGGAGAAGAAACACAACTCTACACCGAAAGCTACGCACTCGTAATAGGAGTGAGCGACTACACAAACGGATGGGACGACCTGCCCGGCGTAAAAACTGACGTAGAACAAGTAAAAACCGCTTTAGAACAAAACGGTTTCAAAGTTACTACCGTGATGAACCCTACTTCTGATAAACTATTCAGCGCATTCGACGACTTTATTAAAAACTACGGCTCAAAAGAACATCCCTAAGCCAGACTTTTAATATATTACGCCGGACACGGTGCTACGATAAAACCTACTTACGGCTCTAAACTCGGTTATCTCGTGCCGGCAGACGCACCATCCGCAGTTACTAACGAAGCCGACTTTCAAAGTAAAGCTATGGAAATGGCACAAGTTGATATTTATTGCAAAAGAATACAATCTAAACATGCACTTTTCCTATTCGACGCATGTTTTAGCGGTTCTATATTAGACCGAGCAGAAGTTACGCCACTTAGCATTTCTAATCTTACTGAAAAACCCGTAAGACAATTTATCTCAAGCGGAAGCGCAGACGAAACGGTACCCGATGAAAGCTATTTTCGTAAACAATTTGTGGACGCAATTACTACTAAGCTGGCAGACTACGACTCGGACGGATACTTAACAGGCACTGAACTCGGTTTTTATTTGAAAAGCACCGTAGTTAAATATTCTAAAGGTAAACAAACACCCCAATACGGAAAAGTAAATGACCCTTATTTAGACAAAGGCGATTTTGTGTTTAAATTAGAAAGTGGACCGCCTCCTACAACAGGAGCGCTACAAATTACTTCTAAAAACGTAACAGGTAAACTCTACATTGATAATATTTATAGAGAAACTATTACTGTGGGAGCAGTAAAAACTTACAGCGACCTTACAACCGGTGTACACGCCGTTAGAATTGCAAGCTCACCTACAGAATGGACTGAAAAAATAATGATTATTAGCGGACAAACAACTTATATTACCGCAGAAATAGAAAAACCAATTACAACAGGTACGCTTATTATTAATTCTACTAATATAACAGCAAAACTTTATATTGATGATATTTATTACCAAACTCTTATAATAGGAAAAAATACTATTAGCAACCTTGAAAAAGGAACATACACACTAAAAGCAGACACATGGACAACAACCGCAACCATTACCGCTAACAAAACTACTACCGTAACTGCAACAAAAATAGAAGAGGAACCTAAAGTTATTAACCTCCCAGAAATGGTGAAAATAACAGGCGGTACTTTTACGATGG
>DYQJ01000397.1 GCA_020719345.1 Draconibacterium orientale
TAACGGTTTGCAGCTAAAAGAAGTGGCGGCTTTGGAACACTAAACTGTCTACCCGCACAATGTTTATTAAATGCACAACTGTTTATATTCGCACTTCCCCCGCCATTTTTTTTAGGTGCTGTTATAGGGCGTTGTTATTTCGGTCGTGCTTGTTTGTCTATAGTATTGTCAAGCTACAAAGTCAAAAATACTTTCTGCAATTCCGTAAGTTTCGTCCGCAGAATATCGTCTGCCTTTTTTATTTAAAGTCCAATACCGTCCGTGTGCAAGCCAATGGCGATAATGAAGCAGTCCTATTAGTGAACCAAAGTCGGATTTACTTTCAGCAACGTGTGTTTTCCAACTCTCGATGATGTCTTCTTCTAATGACACTTTGTTTCCTTTCTGTTTATAAATATCTCTGAATTCCCTTCCTAAGTTTGATTTGTCTTTTTCAAATACTCTTGAAAAAAAATCTGCTCTCAGTGTTCCTTCAGTTGCAGAGATTATATCAAGTGCAACCAAATGTTCTAATTCTTCAACGCTATTATCAAAATAGTCGTTGAGTTCGTCAAAGGTCAGCGAAATAAATTTGTCGTTAATACTTGTCGGAGAAGCTAAGAATGCTGTTGTAATTTTATTTTTAAAATCTCTCAATGCTTCTTTTTGGTCTTCATACCAACTCCAAATATCCTCTATAGATTTTTCAGAACCTGATAATGATACTTTAGCCATTGATGATTTCTTGAATTGCTTCTTTTATTGATTGTTCATTCACATCTACATATTTCATTTTCGGAGTTCGTTTTGCAAACTTCCATTCGTCCCAATTTGGTTCAACAATTAATGCTTCTCCCTTTGGTCCTCTCATATCAATACGACCATATGAGCCAATTATTAATGTCCCTCGCGGTGTAAAAGTTATTATATCGTTCCCTAAATAAATTTCAAGACGCTTTGTTTTATAATTTCCAATGTATTCTTCATTAAGGTCAATTTCTTTTTCTTTTATTTTTAGTAACTCTGCATTTTTAAAGTCCGCAAGCCAAGAATTTATATTTAAGTAAAAATCTTCGACAGATTTTAACCAAGTAGTTTTTCTTGCCTCCCAGTCTACTTTGTTTTTTTCAACTTCTTGTGTCTTTTTTACAAGTAACTCTCCAAAAGAGTCAAGCAACTCTGCTTTTACAAGGTCGCTTAAGTCTATAGGACTGCAAAGTTTTTTCATATTGTTAAAGTCATTGCTGTCCATATATTTTTTAAATTCAATCATTTGAGGCGAGCGCACTAAATAATATTTGTTCGGCTCATTTTGAAAATATGTTGTCAATACACCGTATGCTATTTCACCGGATTTAAAAGTGAATTTGCAATGTTTGTTATCACAACCACTTTGTAGATATTCTATCTGTGTCATTTTGTTGATATTTCTTGTATGGATTATTTTCTTTACAAATTGTCTGCAAATTTAGCGTTTTTCGAGCAATGTTTTTCAGTCTGTTTATAAGTCGTAAAACGCTTGTCTGTCGGTCTTTTTACAATACCCTATAACGG
>DYQJ01000398.1 GCA_020719345.1 Draconibacterium orientale
AAAATAAAATAAATAGCGTGTTTAGTCACCATTATTTTACGCTATCAAAATGTTATCGTTCTATTTCTCTTAAATTGTCTATTTTTTTCTTTTGCAAGAAGCTGTATATGTCCCCGATGTGTTCTTTAACACGTTTGTTACCAAACTCATATACACGTTGTGCGAGTCCGTCTAAGAAGTCTCTGTCGTGAGAAACTAATATCAATGTTCCATCATAGTCGCGTAATGCACTTTTTAAGATGTCTTTAGTTTTCATGTCGAGGTGGTTTGTCGGTTCGTCGAGTATGAGGAGGTTTACCGGTTCTAATAATAATTTAACCATTGCGAGTCTTGTTCGTTCTCCTCCAGAAAGAACTTTGACTTTCTTATGAATATCATCACCAGAGAACATAAACGCACCGAGCATGTCTTTGATTTTCGTTCTGATGTCTCCTACTGCGACTTCGTCAATTGTTTGAAATACAGTCAGTTCTTCGTCAAGTAATGAAGCTTGATTTTGTGCGAAGTAACCTATTTTAGTGTTGTGTCCTAATGTTAAAGTTCCGTTGAAATCAATTTCGTTCATAATAGCTTTTACGAGCGTAGATTTTCCTGCGCCGTTTTTTCCGACAAAGGCGATTTTTTCTGTTCTTGCGAGCGTTAAATTAGCATTTTCAAATACAACAAAGTCTTCATATTTTTTGGATAGTCCTTCTATTATTACCTGATAGTTTCCTGAGCGAGGCGATGGTGGGAATTTTAGTCTAAGAGCCGAGCTGTCTACTTCGTCCACTTCAATAATTTGTAATTTATCCAACATTTTAACTCTTGATTGGACTTGCAATGTTTTGGAGTATGTTCCTTTGAAACGGTCAATAAATTCTTGCGTTTCGGCTATCATCTTTTGTTGTTCGTCGTATTGTTTTTGTTGTTGTTCTCTGCGTTCTTTTCTCAATATCAAGTAATTAGAATAATTTACTTTATAGTCGTATATTCGTCCCATCGTAACTTCTATTGTTCGGTTTGTGATTCTGTCAATAAAAGCTCTGTCATGCGAGATGACCATAACTGCCTTAGCACTTGCGATTAAAAATTCTTCTAACCATTGAATAGACTCTATGTCCATGTGATTTGTTGGTTCGTCTAATAGAATTAAGTCGGGTTTTTGTAATAATATTTTAGCGAGTTCAATTCTCATTCTCCATCCTCCGCTAAATTCTTCGGCGCATTTTTTAAAGTCGCTTCTTTCAAATCCGAGTCCTAATAATATTTTTTCTACTTCGGCGTCGAAATTAATTTCTTCTATAGAGTATAGTTGTTCGCTAATTGAAGTTAAATCTTCCATTAGTTTATAGTAGCTGTCTGATTCGTAGTCTGTTCGCGTAGTTAATTGATTATTAATATCTTCTATTTTTTTCTGCATATCAAAAATATTTGCGAAAGCCATTGCTGCTTCGTCAAATACAGTTCGTGTAGTGTGTGCCATCAGATGCTGTGGCAAATAAGCAATGATAGTTCCCTTAGGTGCGGTAACTTTTCCTGCTGT
>DYQJ01000016.1 GCA_020719345.1 Draconibacterium orientale
AAAATAAAATAAATAGCGTGTTTAGTCACCATTATTTTACGCTATCAAAAAATTGGTAGCGTATAAAAATAGTGACCAAAATTCAAATTTACTGATTTTTCATATATACAAATATTTTTTTATATATCTGATTTTCAATAATATAACATTTAAAATGTATATACAAAATTATAAATAAACGAATTTTATAAGTACTTGAA
The DNA here is from genome assembly GCA_020719345.1 of Draconibacterium orientale. Lineage (GTDB taxonomy): Bacteria > Bacteroidota > Bacteroidia > Bacteroidales > DYQJ01 > DYQJ01. The sequence goes on from DYQJ01000016.1 coordinate 201, forward strand.
AATAAAATAAATAGCGTGTTTAGTCACCATTATTTTACGCTATCAAAAAATTGTCAAATCTGTAAAATTACAAATAATTAATCAAATAGGTTTAAAATGTCTTCTCGTTTTAACGATTTGACAAAATTTTCTTCTATTTGTATAATGTCCGTAGCAATTGCGAGTTTTTTCTTTTGTAGATTGACGATTTTTTCTTCCAGAGTATCTTTGCAAATCATTCGGTATGCGAAGACTTTTTTATCTTGTCCAATTCTGTAACATCTATCTATAGCTTGATTTTCTACGGCAGGATTCCACCAAGGGTCAACAATAAAGACATAATCGGCGGCAGTAAGATTCAATCCCATTCCTCCAGCTTTGAGACTAATCAAAAAAACGCGGCAATTATTGTCTGTTTGGAAATTTTTTACGCTGTTTTCTCGTTCTATTTGTGAACATTGTCCGTCAAGATATTCAAAAGTGATTTTATGCGCCAAAAGTTCTCTTTTAATAATTTGCAACATAGAGACAAATTGGGAGAATATCAATATTTTATGATATGCTGTTTTGTCTTGAATATTTCGGATAAGTTCTTTTATTTTAATAGATTCTGTTCCGTAAAATTCTTTTTCATTCAAGAGTTCAGGGGAGTCACAAATTTGTCTTAGTTTTAAAATTCCTTCTAATATGTATAATTGAGATTTTTCGTATCCTTCGGTTTCAAATTTATCAAGCAGATAGTTTTTATATTTGCTTTTAAATGCTTCATATACTTTTCGTTGTTCGTCTTCCATGATACAATATACATAGTCTTCTAATTTATCGGGTAGTTCTTTCGCTACTTGTTCTTTTGTTCGTCTGAGGACAAAAGGGGAGATTAATTTTTTCAATTCTAAAGCAATATCTTGGTCTCCTTCTTTATCTATAGCGTTAGAAAAATCTTCTTTAAAGTTGTTTTGTGAGCCGAGGAATCCTGGGTTTAAGAAGTTCATTTGTGAGTACAGGTCAAAAGTATTGTTTTCTATAGGCGTTCCTGTCATGACGATTCTATTTGTAGCTTTTAGTAAACATACCGCTTTGTATCGTTTAGAATTAGGGTTTTTTATAGCTTGTGATTCGTCAAGTATTACGTAGTTGAATTTATATTCGGAAAACATTTCTATATCATTAATAATCAGTCCATAAGTGGTGATAATTAATCTATACTTTTTTATTTCGTCTTTATTAAGAAGTCTTACATTACCGTGATGGTAAAATACGTTCCAGTTATGAGTAAATTTTTCTATTTCGTTGCGCCAGTTAAAAATCAATGTAGTAGGTACGACTACGAGATTAGTCTTCTTATTAATTTTAATTTGATTTTCAAGGAAAGTAATAACTTGTAGCGTTTTACCTAATCCCATGTCGTCAGCAAGTATTCCTCCCCATTTGAAATCATTAAGGAAGTTGAGCCAATTGTATCCTGCAACCTGATAATCTCGGAGTGTAGCATTGATTTCCGGCGGTATGTTGTTTTCGTGTATTTTTTCAAAGCTTAGTAGTTTACGTCTTTTTTCTGCGAGTTCCATTAGAATTTCCTGATTATCAATACCTTCAAATAGTTCGTCTAGAATAGTAAACTTCATTTTAGACAGTTTTAACCCTTCTTTTTTTAGTTCGGCATGTCTGAAGTATTTTTCAAATTTATTGAACCATTCTTCCGGTATTATTCCTTGCGTTCCGTCTTTGAGCTGTATGAAATTTTGATTGTTGAATACTGCTTTTTGAACGTCTTTTAAGCTTACTTCGGTGTCCCCGAAAGATATTTTTACACTAATATCAAACCAGTCTTCATTGCTTGCGATGCTGATGCTGCAATTAGCTTTATGCGGGGAGTATTTGAATTTTGTTAATTTATTAATTCCGAATAGTTCAATGTTGTTGTTTTTAAAATGTTCAAAAGCTTTATAGAACCACATCTTTTTCAAGAATTTGTCATACGGCAGATACAAATATTCATCACTTTCTTGTTCTGAAAAATCTTTATGCAGGAGTTTAAAGTCGTCAATAAATAGTTGTTCGTTATCTTTATCTCGTTCTATGATGCAAAAAGCTTCCCCTTGTTTTTTAATAACATTTCCGGGTTTAAGAATATCAATAAAGAAGTCGTCTTTATATTTAACAACTAACGAGAAAATAACAAAGTCGTCTTTTTCGGAGATATATATTTGTTTCTCGAATTTATCACTTTGTTCTTTATTAATTATCAGGGATGTAGTCTGGAAATTAATTTCAAAATTTTCGGAGAGAGTATTAATAAAGTCCAGGTTGTAATTAGAGAAGGTTTTTTTGGGGTACTGTATGGGGTTTGCGTTCTTGAAGAAATGTACTGCATCAATAATTTTTATGCTGTCGCAAAAATATATTATCCCATTTACCAGCCAGAAGTATGTAAAAAAATTAATAGAGTAGTTCTCAATTAGTTCGTCACCAATTTTTAAGTATGATTTAAGTATGTAGAAATATTCGTCTTCGGTAAATTCAAAATATAATGAAGGGGTTATATCAGATAGTTTTATTCGTGTAGCATTTCGCGTTGTTACTTTTTTATATTCAAAGCTGTCTTGGTCTGCTACGTATAGATATTCTATATTTTCGAGTAAAGGTTTTATTTGTTTGAGTACGAGTATGGCGAATTTTTGATATTTATTTTGGTTGTATAGTTTTGCCATCTCATTAAGTTGATTTGAATAGACATATATTTGTCTCAGAATATTGTCGCTAAAAATATTAGAAAGATATGAATATCCCGCCCATATTTGAGAACTAACCAGATTATTGTCTTTAGATTTGGTCAATTTTCCGTCAAATATGTCCAGTGCGAGTAAATTTTTATCATTATGAACAGATATTGCCACTCCCACTGCTCTTGTTTCGTCAGATTTGTTATTTAATTTAGATGTGACCTCGGGTAGATTATTTGTAGCCATCATATCAGTGACTCTTTTATTAATATAATCTTCGGTTTCCGGATGTATGGTGAGCGAGTTCTTTTGTCGTTCTTCTATTTTTATTTTGCAGTCTTTAATTTTTAGTTCGAAGTATTTTTCAAAAAGCGATATGTCGTCTATACCTAACTTTTCTAATGTATTTCTTTTGGCGTTTGATATTTGTCCGGTTGCGATGTCGTCGAGGAATTTAAAATTTCCGTTTGTTTTGAAGTGATAAAACACATATTTGAGATGTTCGCATATAGTTTTATTTTTAGAAGTAGAAGTTTTGGTACAGCTGCAAGTGCATCTCATTTTTTCGGGATATATTTCAAACAGCATATTTCCTTCTTTGATATGAGTATATACTCTTATTTTAAGTAAATTATCTTCTATGACGAGATACGTCATTGGAGTCAAAGTGCTGATGAAGAAATCCATTGAGTTATATTGTTTAATATTAAGCAGTTCGGAGTAAGAGATTTTTTCGGGATTTGGAATGACAATTTCGTCGTGAACTACTTTTAATGTTTCTATAGCAACTCTTTGTATTGATGGTATCACTAATAAAGATTGTACGTTATTTTCTTTTATAAATATGAGAGCGGCAGCCGTATGTTTACAATTTTTTCCGTAAGGACAGTTGCAATCGGTATATACGGAGTCGTCGTCATATTTAACTGTTACTTTGTAAGTAAATCCAGAGTCTCCATGTACATCAAAAATTATGGTTCCAGGCGTGTGCTGATTTTTTTTAACACTTTCTCTTCTGTACAAGTTGTTTGCTCTGGAAAGAATTACAGAATTTATTTTAGATAGCTGTTTTTTAACTAATGTATTTAGCATTTTTGTCTATTTACGGTGTTGATAATTAAAAATCTATTCCTTGTCCTGCTTTTCCGCTGGACATAGAATTGATAGATTGTGAAATAAAACCTATCATCTTTTTCATATCTTGTCCAGTAGCTCCTATTTTTGCAAGATGTTCTATTCCCATGTCTGTACGTGCTTTGTCAAAATTAGCTTGTTCTCCTACTCCAAATAGTATTGAAGTGAAAGAGAATGCACTACGTTCTTCTTGTTTTATTTTATCAATAATTTTTTTGACTTTAAGCGGTGGATTTTTAGAGTTGTTGTCTTCGCCGTCAGTTATGATAAATAACAAAGTTTTAGTTTCTACTCCGGAGTTTTCGAGGTTTTTTCTATAGTCTAAGGCGCTGTTAAGTCCTTTTAAAGTAGCATCATAGAGTGAAGTAGCTCCTCCGAGTTTTTTAGAGAAGTCAAAATGTTGGACTTTGCTGATAGGTTGAAATCCGGTCACGATTCTGACAGTTGCATCAAATTCAATTACTGAGACCAATAGTTTATCAGCTACATGAGATTTTTGCATTGCTTCTACAAAGTCGTTGAAAGCAAAGTTCAGTTCTTTAACATATCTTTCTATAGAGTAAGAAGTGTCAATGACAAATACGGCATTGATTGTTTCGTCTACTTCTATGTCGTCCGGATTATAATTTCCAAAGTCAAAATTAAAATCTACATCTTTATAATTGTCGTCGTCAAATACTATTGGTGTCATAGGAATTTTATTTATTGATTAATAATAAGTTGCGCTTTATCCATTATTTTTTCGCAATAATGACATTTAAGAGAGACGTCTTTTTTAGAGACGACAGTAAATTTGGTAATAATTTCTTCGTTATTAGTTATACACTTCGGGTTGAAACATTTAGCAATTCCGATGATTTGGTCTGGTATTGTAACTGTTTTTTTCTCTATGACTTGATAATCTCGGATGATATTTAGGTTTGCATCACTTGCCACTAATGCGATTTTATTTATTTCGTCGTCTTCGAAGAATTTGTCGGAGATTTTGATTATCGCTTTGTATCCGAGTTTTTTACTTTCCAGATTTGTTCCGAAAGTTATTTGATTGTTGTATTTGTCAAGTTTTAAAATACGGATGACTTTAAAAAGGTCTTTTGCAGGGATGTGGTCTATTACTGTTCCATCTTTAATGGCATTTACTTTTAGTTCTTTTTTGTTCATGTCTGTAGATATTAAAAGATTATTTTAAACCCAAAATTTTTGTTATAATTGCTTGTCTGACATATACTCCGTTGAGTGCTTGCGTGAAATAATATGCTTTATTGTTGTCGTCTACGTCAATATTTATTTCGTTGACTCGTGGTAGCGGGTGCAAGATTTTCATATTTGGCTTAGTATTTATTAACATGGCATTTCGGAGTACATAAGTGTCCTTAGTTTTTTCATACTCTAATTGGTCGGAGAATCGTTCTCTTTGTGTTCGGGTCATGTAAATAATATCCGCTTCGGAGATTATGTCCGTAAATTCTTTATGCTCGTAATATTTTATTTTTCGGGCGTCTAACAGGAGTTTATATTCGTCTGGCATCTTCAATTTTTCGTGAGAGATGAAGTTGAAAATAGGGTTAAAATCCATTAGTGCGAGAAGTAATGAGTGTACTGTTCTGCCATATTTAAGGTCTCCTACGAGGAAGATATTAAGATTTTTTAGCGTTCCCTGTGTTTTTTTGATAGAGTATAAGTCTAATAGTGTTTGTGTTGGGTGCTGATTTGCGCCGTCTCCTGCATTGATTATCGGTACGTTAGATACTTCGCTTGCATATCTTGCGCTTCCGTCAAGTGGGTGTCGCATGACGATGAGGTCTGAGTAATTAGCTACTGTCATGATAGTATCTTTTAACGATTCTCCTTTTGTAACACTTGAGGAGTTGGAGTCAGAGAATCCGATGATACTTCCTCCGAGTCGTTGTACTGCGCTCTCAAAGCTGAGTCGGGTTCGGGTGGAAGGTTCGTAAAACAATGTTGCAATGACTTTTCCTGCCAGTAGATTTTGCTCGGTATTTTCTTCAAAATATTTAGCAAGTTCTAATATCTGCATAATTTCTTCGGTGGAATAATCATTTATTGAAACTAAGCTTTTATTTTTCATTTATCTAATATATTAAATTATAGACTATTATTTATTTTATCTTTCAATTTGTAAACTACTATTTGTTCAGTTATAACCATTTCTATGATGTCCAGCATTATAAAGTCGGCAAGTATATCTTCGGCTGTGTGTCGCGATATTTCGGCGATTCGTTGGAATTTAGAGAATGTAATTGTGCCAAATTCATTAAGGTACGACAATAAAATTTCTTCTTTTCTGGAGTATTTTATTTTTACGGCGTGTTGCGAATTTTGATAGCTCCATACTTTTAATAATACTTTATTGGCTACAATATTTTTATCTTCTACTCGGATATAAGCTTTCATTAGATTATCTTTATCCGGTGCGAGATGCGGTTTGGTGTGGCTTTTTTCTATTTTTACTTCTAATACTGTTCGGTCGTTAATCTCCCAGTATTTAACGCAAAAAGGAACTACCGGCGAAGTATATACTGATGATGCGGCTTCTAACATATAAAATTCTTCATCTGAGCGAACTCCTGCTATAGCTCCATTGTCTTTGACTCCAATAAGCAAAGTGCCGCCATCGGTGTTAGCAAAAGCGGAGAGTGAACGCGCTATTTTTTTAGAATCATTTATAGCAAACTTAAAATCAAGCATTAAACCTTCGCCTTGACTAATTAAGGTTTTGATATAATGAGAACCTTTTTCAATCTCTATCATTTTATATTTTAGATACTACAAGTTATCAAACTTTGGTTGGCAAATTTATATAATTTTTTTTATTTTCACTATTTTTTTCCAAATTTTTATTCTTTTAATTAAATATTTTAAGGATTAGAGGTTAATTTTAAGTTTTTAGCTTCAAGTTTTTCTTCAATAAACAAAGTTCCTTGCATTATTTTTTCATTAGCACTTTGTACGTGGACATCTATTTTATAATCAGATTTTTTATCAAAATGGAAATAAGCTATGGTATATTTAGAGGGAATAACACAAGAATTATCTACTGTAATATCTTGATTATTAGCGAAGACTCCTAAAACACCTCGTGATACTCCAGAGCCAAATTGGTATGTATAAATACATTCAAATGTGCCATCTTTGTTTAAGTCGCAAACTACAAAATCCAAATCGTAGCTGTAATGACCTCCGAGATGAATGACTTTATTATTGTGAATAGCATAGAACTTAATGCTGTCGTCTTCAATACTATATATTTGGGTTTGCATTTTATTCCATAGTTCGGTGGTAGTTAATTCTTTTATTTTAATACTTTTATCTATGCCCGAATATAGAGTAGATTTGAGCATATCTATTGCTTTTGCCGATTTTAATTTGGAGATGTTTAGAGGACGATAAGCGGCGATATTTTCTTTTGCGAAATTCTTAATTAATATTATTTTTGTTGATACTGTATCTAAATACGGAACAATATCTATAGAAATATTTTTTTCTATTAAGGTTTCACAAGCATCCGAATTAGAATTATGAAAGATGCTGATAATAAGTGTATCGGACTTAGTTTTCAAATAATAATAGAAAATGTGTTTGGCGCAGCCACCTGAGTATCTAAGCTTTAGATTGACTTTTTTATTTTGATAATATCCTTCTACTAAATCAAAATTATCTTGATATTTTTCAATTTTACTTTTTCCTGCTTCGTTTACGTATATTTGTGAAAATATATTTTGTACAAAAAATGACAAACTTATAATCACAGTAAGAGCTACAACATTTATTGTTTTCATGATATAATATTTTAAGTTTTATTCATAAGATTCATTATTTTTAGCGTTTGCAGACTGACGGTGCATATTTTCTTTATCAGTTCTATGACTTCTGTTTTGTTGTCGGCAAAAGAGTAATTATTAAATTTTTGATTTATTGTTTTATCTTGAATTTTATGTTCTTTGTATTGTTCTAATATTCGGTCTATTGCGCTGATATTACCGAGTTTATATTCCCAAAGTTCCTTAGGGAGATTAATTATTTTTGTTTGCGTATCTATTTCTATAGTTCTTAGATTTTGATTAGAAATTAGACGCGGTTTAGCGATTTGATTTTCGTCTTTGAATTTTTTATGTTCTATTTCCAGATGATATGTCTCTGCGTTTTCATAATTTATGTGTAAATCAATCAGTTGCTCTCCCCATTTAGTCCATTTAAAGAAGTCGGTATAAAAAGGGATTCGCGGGAAGTCGCGTTTCAAATTGAGTTCGTATTTTTTTCGGTATTCAGGATAATGCAATACTGCGTAAGAATAATTAAATATATCTTTTTTAGTGATTTTATCTGTATTATAGTGATTATTAAATTTTTGCAGTGCGAAGTCGGTAATGTTATCTGTACGAGTTCCGTTTTCATAACGATATAAAGGAACAGATTGTGTTGCTTCTAAGAATCCGAGTTCTGCTGGAATGTCGCTTGCCAGAGTTTGAAATGGTTTATTCGTAGAAGTTCCAGAGAAATAAATACACAAATTGTTATGCTGTTTTTCTATCCCAAAAATATTGTCGTTTTGGTATTGACGATGCGTAATAATACGGTCGAAGTATAGATATTTTTTGGTAAACGGTCTGTAATGTGCCTTAATAATTCGTTTATCGTTGAAAAAAAGTTTTGTTCCGCGTATTAAATGTTCTTCTAATTCGGAAGTAAATTTTATCTCTCTATTAACAAAGTCATTTATTTTTAGCGATTTATCCGAGTTTTTCCATCTAATTTGTTCATTGTTATAAACATCTAAAAAATATTTTATCTTTTTTCCCAGATTCATTTTATCAAAATCAAATACCCAGCCATCACGATTAGTAACGAGTCCGAGCGAGAAAAGTTTAAAAATAGCATTTTCTTCATCTCGCTTTTTTGTTAATTTTGTTATTTTATTTGCTAATGGCATCAGATTATTCCAGTCGTTTTCTTCTGGCAAATTTATCCAGTTTCCATCTTTGTCGGGCTGTATATGTTGGAAGTTTATATCTTGTATCTTGTTATAAGTTAGATATTTCTTCTTTGTTTCGGCGGAGGCATAGTCGTCTGTGGCGGTATAAAATATTTTACAACCTTTTTGTTTTTCGTTCTTAATGAGAAAATAAATAGCTATACCTACACGTGCCTTATTTCCAAAAATTTTACCGCCTTCTTTATGCCAATTTTCTCCGCTTGTTCGGGCATTGCCTTTTAAATCAATGATATAAATCTCGTTAAACTCTTTTGCGATTGTCTTGCGGAAACCGTCAAAAGTTCTGGCATTGATGAAAGAGTTGTTTGAGACGAAGCCAATAATTCCGTTTTTATCTAATCTGTCTGTTGCCCAGCGAATGAAACGGGTATACATGTCGTAAACTTTTGTTTTTTGTGCGGAGCTCTCTTTTATATAAGTTGTTTTGATACGTTCATCTATGGCAGGATAGTCGCGATTTTTATTGTTCTCATTTTCATTTAGTTGATTGGCATTATAAGGTGGATTTCCGATGATAACAGATATTTTCTTGGTATTTTGATTCTGTACTCGTTGCGCATTCTCTTGGCTTAAATCCCATAATAATATTTGTTTAGAGTTGTAATTCAACGAGTTGATATTATCTAAAGTGTCCACAAAACAAATATTACGAAAAGGTATATATTTTCCTGTTTTTTGTTGAAACGAATATTCTATATTCAGATTGGCAATATAGTACGGCAGAATAGAAACCTCGTTTGCATGTATTTCATTTTCAAATTTATACTCAAGATTTTGTGACAGATAATCAATCAGTTCTACGATAAAAGTTCCTGTTCCTGTGCAGGGGTCAAGTATTTCTACGTTCTTATCAGAGAGTAATTTTTCAAAATTTTTATAACACAAATATTCCGTTGATTCAATGATAAACTGCACGATTTCGCGTGGCGTGTACACGATTCCGAGACGGTCTGCTCCTTTGGGATTGTAAGCATTATAAAATTCTTCGTAAATAAGATTTAAAAATTCTTGTTTACGGTGATGATCAGTTATTTGTGCAGCTCGTGCTTTGATGACTTCAAGATAAGTTTTAGTGTTCTCGCGGGTAGCACGTTTTATCTCGGCTTTAAAAAATGTATCTATAACTGCTTGTAATTCAGTGGCAACTGTATTTTCTTTATGAAATTGGGTTTCATCATAAATACTCGTAAATATTTCTTCCGTTAAAATATGTTGAATTATCATCTCGCGGATATTTTCTACGGCGAAATCCGGATTTATCGTATTTTTGCAAAGATTAAGGAATTTATTTCGTCTGTTAATAAACTCGGTATTAGCATTTTCGGGTTGTTCTAATTCTATCAATAATTTTCGCAGCACAGCCGACAGTGGCTCTATGTGTTCTTTAAATTTTTGGAGCGCGGTTTTAAATTCTGCTATTTCGGGTCTTTCGTAGTTGACAAATTCATTTAATAGTTGTTCAAAGTCTTTAATATTACGGATGTTACACTGCATAATTTCTTGTCCGTGTCGAATAATTATTGCAGTATTACTGTCTTCAAACAATATATTATCTTGCGGATATCCGGCTGCGAATTTGTTTAGTATTTCTTTTTTGAGGTCATCATATTTGTCTTTGCTTTCCCAATATCCCCAATCTTGTTGTGCTTGGTCACGAATTGTTCCATCTGGGCGAATGCGCTTGTTTAGATATGGCATCTCTGGTATCAAACGTAATCCTTTTGGCTTACAAAAATCATTTAGTAATGACTGAAAACAAGTCTTGATGGCAGACTCTTTATAAGAACCGCCGTAACGAATCACTTCGTCTATCTCTCTATAATATTGTAAGATACGTTGTTTTGACATTTGTTAATCGTTTGAAATATTATGGTGCATTTATTTCAAATTTTCTAAAAAAGTCTTTAATTCAGCAAAACATTCATGATTAAAGTTCCATATACCTTCTTGCGATGCGTTTCCTAACGAATTTGTTAAAGGTTCTTGGGTAGCCAAATAAATTTGAATAGTAGATTTTGACTTATTTTTAACCTCAATATTTAAACAGTTATAATATTTTTCTATACAATCTTTTTTATCTTTATCTATTGTTTGCATGCAAAGGTCTTCAATCATACCTGTTTCTTGGTTTGCCGGAAGCACGTAAACACCTGTTTTTATATCATTTACATTATTGAAGGTATTTGCTTTATCAGGAAAAGGCAATTTAGAGTCTTTTAAGGAGTTTTTTATACTTAGAAATGCTCCCGAAAAATTATTATCGGCATCTCGGATACATACAATTACAGATACCAATTTATTGACAACTTCTTGCGAAATAATTTTTAGCACAGTTTTAAAATTATTTTTTCCTTCAACTTCTATTATTTGAAAATTTTTAATATTTAGATATTTAAGTAAAGCTCTAAAAAATTTTACATCGTCAAGTCCTTCTACTAAAATTATTTTTGGTTCGCGTAATGTTAATTTCTCTTTCATTAGCGTACCTCCCAGTTCATTTCGGTGGCGGTTTTTATCATTTCTTCGTCGTAGTTCACTATTTTAAATTCATTTTCGGTGTTACGTTCTATTCTGAATAGTTTAGCTATGTCTTTGTCTTGCGGATACTTATCGTAATTACAGGCATCTTTAAAAGCTTCAATACATTCGTAAGAATGCGTGGTGGAAAAAATCTGGACATTACTTTCTTTTGCCGATGTGAATACTGCTCGCCATAAAATTTGCAGCGTTTCCGGATGAAAACCGTTTTCTATTTCGTCTATTATTACAATACTATTTTTTGATAAATGAATAGTCGTTATTATTGATAATATTCGTTTTATGCCATCTCCCATGACATTGATAGGTATTAATTTGTCTAATCCTATATCGCAATATATCAAGCCATTGGTACCAACAGAGATTCCTTTTATTTGAGAATCTATCTTATTTAATGTTGAAATTATTTTATCTATTTTTTTATTAATAATAATTTCGTTTAGACTTTGTGGTAATTGTAATAAAATATTTGATGGATTGACATACGTGCATTGTGTTGTTTCTTTATATCCACGTGGTATTTGTTGTTGAAATAATATGCCTTGCGGATAAATTAATGCTTTATAAGTTTCTGTTTTTTTATTTTTTGTTATAGATATTTCGTAATCGTAACCATTGGAGGGCTGATTACCTAAAACTGTATTTAATAAATTTTTTTCCAAAAAATCTTTTTCTATGGTGGCAATAGTTTCGCCTTCGTTATTAATAAAATGGGGTTTTATTTTTAGTTCACGTATTTGTTCACTTTGTTCCGCTTTTATTCTTACCGGAACTTTGTGATTCAATTTATGATAAATCAAAAAAATTTCATCTTTATCGGTTAAATAATTTAATCCACGTGTGGTGTTTATATTAAAAGGTAATTGTGGATTTGCAATACCGCTTATTAAAAATATTGCTTCCAATATACTTGTTTTGCCGGTGTTGTTTTTTCCTACTATCAGGTTTACTTGTTTTATTTGGTCAAGCACAAGTTTTGATATACCTCTAAAATTTTCTATTTTTAATTGATTATACATATATTTTCTGTTTATGAGTTCTTTATTATTTTTCGGGTTTCTTTTCGGTGTCGTCAGTTTCTGTAGCCAAGTTTTTGCTTGTTTTGTTTATAACAGACGGGATAAGTTTTTCAGAGAATCCTGCAATGAAACCTAAAATAATTAGTTTATATTCCAAATCTGTAGAGGTAGTATTAGTTTCTGCGGTTAAAATACCAGATTGTATAAAATAGTACATTATCATTGCTGCTCCTATTCCAATAGATACTCGCGAAACAATGTAGTTCATGCGATGCGTAATTTTGAGATTATCAAAAGACAGGAGTTCTATACTTTTATTTATAGATGTCGCTATACTAAGCGAAGAGCCGAACAATCCTGCTGCCGCTACTTCGAGTAGAATATAAAATTGTTTAATCTTTGCAATATCTATGTTTATGTAGCTAATGACGTAAAAACCAAATAGTTTCATAAAAAGAATTATCATAAAAAATATTATGGCGCCAAAAAGTACAGTACTTGACCTTCGGCGCGCTTTTCTTTGGAACTCGTGTTTGGTTTCACGTATGGTATATCTCCATTGCAGGTCGTTTATTAGTCGCGACAGGAAATTCCGTTTTTCTATAATTGTGTTCAAATTCTTAACTTCTGTGTTGTAGAAATCAATTTGTTCTTTATACAAATTTCTATCAATTTCCAACATACGTCTTTTAATTTCAAAGACGATGAAAGTTTCGTCATATAGGTCTACCAATAGATGTTCAATTTTGTATATATTGCCCCATGTTTTTGGGGCTTTTAATAGTTTACTTATTTCTGTTTCTACCGGCGTTTCTTCTGTTTTCTTTTCTATGCTGTTATTTATTCGCTGGTAAGTTGCCTCGACGGTGACATAAAATTGATTTAGTAGTTCAAATTCGTCTGTTCTGTTTATCGGTTTCTCTTCTTTTTTAAATATTTTACTAATTTCTTCATCTTTCATGTTAATGTCCTCCTCCTCCTTTGTTAGTAATATCTTGCTGTGTTGCGTCATCTTTAACTAACCAAACTGCGAGACTACCGATTAACATAATTACTCCTGCGAGGATAAGAATTTTTATAGCTTGTCCGTAGAAAAGGTTTTTTATTATCATTCCGCCAAATATACCGCTAATAATTTGCGGGACGACGACTGTGAGATTGAAAAGTCCCATATATATTCCCATTTTATTAGCCGGTAGCGAGCCAGATAAAATAGCGTACGGCATAGCCAAAATCGCAGCCCATGCGGCTCCTATTCCTATCATAGATATTAACAACATATATTGATTATGAAAGAAGAAAGTAGAAATATATCCTATTCCGCCGAGGATAAGCGAGAACGAATAGACAAATTTTCTGCTTGTTATTTTTACAAAAGTAGGCATAAATAAAGAATAAAATGCGGCAAAAAGACTGTATGCAGCAAAACAAATTCCTACCCAATTTCCTGCTTCATTGTATTGTGGCGAGGAGGCATCTCCTACCGCAGTTCCAAAATAGTGTTGTGACACTGCCGACGTTGTGTAGACCCACATTAGAAATAACGGAAACCATGAAAATAATTGAACTACTGCAAGCATAAGCATCGTCTTTGGCATAGTTTTCAAAGTGTCAAAGAAGCTTGTTTTTACTTCCTTTTCTGTGGTTACCCCATTGTATTGGGCAAATTCTTGTGGCGGATATTCTTTTGTTTTAAAGACTGTAACCAAGACGCTTAGTATAAGCAAACTGCCTCCTATATAAAACGACCAGATGACCGATGGTGCAACTTGTCCTTCGGTAGCCGAGTTTTCTACTCCGAGTGCGGTCAAAATAAAAGGAAGTGCCGAGCCGATAACTGCACCTGTATTAATAAGAAAGCTTTGTATAGAATATCCTACATTTCGTTGTTCTTCGGGCATCATATCTGCGACCAATGCACGAAAAGGTTGAAATGTGACATTAAAAGAGCCATCCATTAGTGCTAACATTATCGCGCCAAAAACAAGTGCTGCTACTCCTCCGGCAGTAACAACGGCAGGAGCATTGGGCATAAAAAACATAGCTACCATAGAGACAATCGCTCCTCCTAATATATAAGGTCTTCGGCGTCCTAATTTAGTCCATGTTTTATCACTTGCGGCGCCTACTATTGGCTGAACGAGTAGTCCCATAATCGGTGCAACTAACCAGAACAAAGATAATGAGTGCATATCTGCTCCGAGATTAGATAAAATACGGCTTGCATTAGCATTTTGCAGCGCGAATCCGAATTGCACGCCAAGGAATCCAAAGCTGACATTCCATATTTGCCAGAACGTTAAACGAGGTTTAGATTTCATAAGTAAGTAGATAAATAATTATTTAATGAACGTTAAAAGTAAATCCTGCATAAAGTAGCCATATATCATGCTCCATGAAATATTTTTGGAACATAAATCCTGCGTTTGCAAATCCAAATAGTTTAGGTAGTTCTAAAACTTTAATGCCTGCTCCCATGTTTATTTCGCTGTACGCTATCGGAGTGGGAAAAGTATAGTCCAGTGCGATTCGTGTTTCAAAATGAGCTTTAAATCTCATGTCTATATCTAAGTAGTGATATCCGGCAATATGTTCGTTGTATATTGAAAGCGTATATGGCTCCCACGCTATTCCGCTTCCGAGTACGAATCTATGCTCTATGAATGGCTGAATATTAAACTGTATATTTCCTTCGGCGAGTCGGTACGCATCTACGGAGTAGTCATAAAAATCTAAGAGAAGATTATATCTTAAATCAGCGCCTATTACTCCCCATCTTGCTCTAAATTGCGGCAAAAGATTTAGATAATCATAAGTTTTGACGAGTTCTTGGTTCAAATGAAAACCATAAGCAGTTTGCGGGATAAGTTCAAAAGAGAGCTTCATCGGGTCAGCAATTTTTTGCATAATATATTGGTGATGATTCATCAGTCCGGTTACTGCCATTCTAAAAGCAGCATCAAAGAGTACGGAGACACACGCATTGACGCATGCAGCGTCTGGGGTGTCAAATACGGTGACCTCTTCGGTTAGGTCTTTTTTTTCGTCTTTCTTGTTTTTTTCTGCTTTGTCTTTTATGTCATCTACTTGTGCCGAAGCGAAAAGTCCAGATAACAAAATAATAATAGTCAATATAGCTGTTTTCATGTTGTCGTTTGTTTTAAGATAAAAAAAATGGAACTGTAATTTTTCCAGTGATAATACTTATAAACCTTATATGTTCTTATATGCCTTATATGGTTCAAAAAATTTATCACTTAAAAATTTACACTACCAAAAAAATTATAGTTGTAATTAATTTCTTGGTATCGTGATGATAAATTCTGTTCCTACTTCTCCTTGCGCCTGGTCGGTGTTGGAGTGTACCTCTATATTTCCTTTGTGCATCTTGATTATTCCGTATATCAATGGCAGTCCAAGTCCAGTTCCTTTTCCAAGTGGTTTCGTAGTAAAAAACGGGGTGAAAATTTTGTCCATGTTTTCTGGTGCTATTCCTGTTCCGTTGTCTTTGACCGATATTCTAATATTGTCTTCGGTACCGGTTATAGTTAGTTCTAAGTGTCCGCCGTCAAGCATAGCTTCTACTGCATTTTTTTCGAGGTTTGTAATGACTTGCATCATTTGGTCATAATCAATATTAGCAAAATGATTGCTGAGCAACGAATTGACTTTAGCGGTGACGTTTTTAGGCATCACGATGCTGTCTAAACTACGTTTGACGAAATCAGTGATATTAGTTCGTTCTAATTTGATTTGATTTTTTCTTGCAAAATTAAGGAGTCCGCTTACAATTTTTTTGCATCTGTCGGCATTTTCTGCAATCAAACACAGGTCTTCATGTATTTGCGATTCGGGTTCTACTTCTTCTTTTAAGATATTGCTGTACATTGTAATAACTCCGAGCGGGTTATTTAGTTCGTGTGCTATTCCGGCAGATAGTTGTCCCATGCTGGCGAGTTTTTCTGATTGAATTAGCGCTTGTCTGGCTTTTGCGAGGTCTTTATTGGAGATATTAAGTTCTTCTATGGAATTGTGCAGTTTTTGTATTGTGTACGGTAAACACATTTCTAATTCGGCAAGTCCTTCGGTGACTGCGATGGCATGTTCTTCACACGATTTGTAACCGCATGCTCCACAATTGAGTAGATTTTCTAATTTATCTTTTCCCATTTTTCTAAGGACTCCGTAAATTTCGGAGGTAGAAGGTCTTGGTATTCTGCGGTCTGCTCTTTCTATTTTTCGGGAGAAATCTAATATACTAAATTCTTCTATTTGTTTGCTCCACAATTCTTTGTCGTATTTTCTTAGTTTATCGGTGACATATTTTTTTATTTTCGCCCGTCTGAGGAATCTTTTTCCATCTCGTGACATTCCGGGTCCCATTATACAACCTTCGCAGCAAAGGAGTTCGAGGTAATTCGCACCAAGATATCCGCGTTCTAATTCCATAATTGCTTCTGAGAAGAAACGGTTTCCGTCAGCGTTGATAACATCTTTTTCATGTATGCTGTGCGATTTATCTATAGTGTGTAAAAGTCCGCGAGTGATAGGAAATATTGCTCCCTTTCCGGAGAATGGTTCGTCAAATTCGGAAGGTGTAACATCTTCGTCATCAAAATAAATTTTTTTGCGTGCGAGAATATTTCTGAGTTCCACAAAAGTTAAAGCAATTTCAATTTCTTCACTCTCTACTTTCTTAGCGATGCATGGACCTATAAAGATGATGTCAATATTTTCGGCGCCGTATTTGTGTCTGAGAATACGTGCTATAGCCAGCATAGGAGAGACCACAGGCACGAGATTGTCCACTAAGTCGGGATGATAGTGCTTAATGTAGTTTACTATTGCCGGACAGTCGGAGGAGATAACGGGTTTTTCACTTACGTTATAGAGTATTTTTTGATATTCCAAAGAGACTATGTCAGCTCCAAATCCTACTTCTATGACTTTATCAAATCCGAGTTTTTTTAGCGCTCCAACAAATAGTGTGTAGTCCGAGATTTCTAAAAACTCTGCGGGAAAGCTTGGTGCTACACAAGCAATTACCATTTTAGTTTTATTTTCCAACTTATAAATGGCATCATCTATAGAGAGTTTATAAATTTTTGCTCCTTGGCTGCAAACTTTCACGCAGCTTCCACATGCAATGCAACGTTCATGCATTACTTCTGCTTGTCCATTGATTATTTTTATTGCCTTGACCGGACATTCGCGGACGCAGGAGTAACAAACTTGACATCTGTTTTTTACAGTATAAACTAATGTTAATTGTGTTGGATTTGACATAGTTAAATTATTTAATTAGTTCTTTTAATGTTCTTTTTTATCATGCGCGGTATTGTTTAGACTACTGTCTACGTGTTGAATATTATGCTGATTTTGTTGAGACGAGTGAGTTTTAACTGTGTTGCTATGAGTATTGTGGGAATTATGTCCGCCTACGTTAGTATCTTTTTTGACTGAATTGCCTAATTTTTTTCGCATTTCAGTATCGGCTTCGGTGTTTTTCATGTCGTGATATTCATGGATAGAAAGTTTACCGTCAAGGAATGCGGCGGCGATGGCACGTTGCACTCTTTCTTCGGCTACGATGAGTTCGGCTTTTGCTTGCTCGGCGTTAGCCATTGCTAATTCCATTTTTTGTTCGGCATGAATATTTTTACCCACAGTTATGTCGGATACGTCAATAGAAATTATTTCATACGATGAACGGTCGCTTAGTCCACGTTTTTCAACTTTGTCGGCGAGTTCAAACGGGCTTTGCAATATGTCGTAGTGCGAGGCAGACATCCCTATTTCGGTAGCCAATGCTTCGTTGACTCTTGCGAGTACTGTTTCAGAGCTTACTCCACCGATGATACTTTTAATGAACGCTCTAAGAGTTACTTTAACCTTTAAAATTATTTCTACTCCATCTCGTGCTACACCTTTTACACCGTCAGTTTCTACTATTCGCGGCGTTATTGCAGAGTGTACGGCTTTTACTACGTCATAACCGGCTAAGTCAATTCCAGCAATGTCAGAAAATTCGGATTCCGGAAGACTTGCTTTTTTGGCGGCAACAAAACCTTCTACCGTTGCTGCTATATTGCCTCCGGCGAGATAATGTTCTTTTAAGGAGTCTAAAGGTATCTCGTAATTAGAGTTCTTAGCACGTATTTTAGCTGTGATAATTTTTTCCACGTCAACATTTGCGAGGTAAAACGAGGCGAGTTGCTGTAAATTCGTATCTATTCCTGCATTCTTTGCCATGATTAAAGAGTGAAGTACTTTTTCTACATCTACTCTTGCGAGGTATTGTGCCGCTAATTGGTTGAGGTCTATTTTCAAACTTGCGTTATGTGCTCGGATTAAAGTATTTGTGACCACGTCTATGTCCACGTGTGCTAAGTAATGATTAGACAAATCCTTAGCATTAATAACTATCCCGGCATTTCTCGTTTTAATCAGTAATTTTAATATTTTTTCTTGTGGCACCTTCTGGAAGTACATACGGAATAGAGTTATCCATTCTACATGCACTTTAGATAGTCTGGCTTCGTACCACAGTTTAATAGGAATAAAGGCGTAGAAGAAATAAAAAATTCCTGCTCCCAAGACAATTGTTATCAACAGTACAAGAATAACCTTTCCTATGCTTGTGGTTTCTTCTGCTGTTGCAGTGGTAGTCACTCCGGTTGGAGTAGCAACTTTTTCTGCCGGCGTATCAAACTCTTTCGGATCCCATACTTCTTCTCCTCCACACGAAGCCATAAATGCTACTAACACAATAATAACCAGATATTTAAAAAATACTTGTATCTTCATTTTCGTTATTGTTTTTAAATCTTTATGTTGTTAAATTTTATAATACAAAATTAGAAAAATAATTATTAGAAAAAAAATTTAATTAGATTTTTTGTTTCGTTAAAAATTGCGGTATAGTTAAATAGTCCATTTTATAGAAGTTTTATTATATCTTGTTCTATTTTTTCGGGTATTGTAGAAGGAGAATATCTTTTGACCGGTATTCCTGCCTTACTGATGAGAAATTTAGTAAAGTTCCATTTTATAAAATGAGTTCCAAGTAGTCCGGGCGCTGCTTTTTGTAGATATTTAAAAAGTGGGTGTGCGTTTTCAGCGTTGACGTCTATTTTTTGGAAGATTTTGAATGTCACTCCGTAATTAGATTTGCAAAAATTAGATATTTGATGCTCGTCTCCGGGTTCTTGATTAGCAAACTGATTGCAAGGAAATGCCAATATGTCAAAATTATTAGTTTTGTATTTTTCATACAAAGCTTGTAGTCCGGCATATTGCTTAGTAAATCCGCAATTGCTTGCGGTATTTACTATTAACAATATTTTATTTTGGTATTTCGCCAAGCTTACAATCTCTCCGCTTATGTCTGTGGCAGAAAAAGAATATATATTTTGTTCCATACGTGAATTGATTTAAGAAATTATTTTTCTGTTAATACATTATTTTTTTACCATATTGCAAAATTTATCTATATAGAAATATACGGTATCTCCGGGTGCAACTTTAAGACAGACAAGAGCTTTTCCGTCTTCAAAACGTTCTCCGGCTTCCAACATTTTTTCGTGATTAAAGTCAAAAATAGGCGGGACTATAATGTTCATATTTTCGTCCACGTATCCAAATTTGCCGGTAGACTTGTCGTGTGCAGTGAATAAATATTTGAACAGTCGCAATCCTTCGCTGGGTTTACGCATGCTGATGAAGTAAGCTGAGGAGTCAAGTCTAATTAGTTCTTGGGCGCGAGTAATATATTCTGATTTAGCTTTTCGCATCTCGTAGAAATATGCGGCGGCTATTGAGTCTTCGGGTTTGAAACGAATGGCTTTTTTATATGCTATCATTGCGCTGTCGTAGTAGTGCGGTTTTTCTTTATTTATGTTGTTGCGGTAGCGATTTCCTTTTTTCATATAAAAGTCGTACATTGTAACGATTTTAGTAGTAGGGACTTTAATTATTTTCTCCGGAATGAAAGATATATTACTTAGTATAACCAGAATTAAAATAATCATTGCAAGTCCGATGGCAATGTAGCTTCCTTTCTTAGTAAATTCTTTAATTTTTTGATTTAAGAAAGTGTTATTAGCTTCTATTTGTTTAGCTTTGTAATAATAATAAGGTGCAACGACAGGATTTAACAAAGTTAAAGGTTTCTTTTTAAAAGCTTTATCGGCAGTAGACATGAGACGTGCAAATTCGCGTCGTCTTCTCATGTTTTTATCATTTGGCTCGGCTTTTATGGCTTCATCATATTTTGCTATTGCTTCGGCAAAAATATTTTGTTCAACAAGTGCTTCGGCAAAGACATAATTATATTTCTTCATTATTTCTCTTCGAGTGTTGTCAATTTTAAAAGCGGCTTCGTATGCGAGCATGGCTTTTATTTTGTCGTTTTTAGCAAACAAGAGGTCACCTTCGGTGATATAATTTCTGTAAGAAATCATTTTTTCACAAAATTCTTTACCGGCAACAATTTCTTCTACCACTTCTATTTTATAGTCGCCGCGCTCCATTATTTTTTCGTAAACATAAAGGGCTTTTTCGTAATTTTCATTTACTTTAAAATGGCGTGCTTTATAGACCAAATCGGCAGTGGAATAATTGCGGATTTCTTCTATATTAAAATCAAAACGAGACAGCTCTATCTTGTTCTTTTTAAACATTGTATCAAAAACTGGTTGCTCGGTGGAGGAAAGACTAAGTGCTGTGGTATTGACATCTTTGTATTGAGTTTTCAATTTTTGAAATGTAGACTCGCCTTTCAAACTTTCTTTAATCTGATTTTCAGTTTTTACTTCTGCATTTTCAACAATCAAAGTTTCAGATTTTACATCTGCATTTTCAATAATCACGTTTTCAGATTTTTCATCTGTATTTTCAACAATCAAAGTTTCAGATTTTACATCTGCATTTTCAACAATCAAGGTTTCAGATTTTTCATCTGCATTTTCAACAATCAAGGTTTCAGATTTTTCATCTGTATTTTCAACAATTTGATTTTCAATCAAAAGTTCTGCATTTTCTGATATATTATTGTTATCAGAAATATTGGTTATATCTTGTTCTTTCATTAATAAAATATTTTCTTGGTTTATAATTTCGTTGTTATTATTTTCTACAAAGGTATTTTTGTTATTGTTGGTTGACAGCGAGTTATCGGTTATCCACTTGTCGTATAAGTTGTATTTTTTAAGTAGAGTCACAATAAATTCTGCGTCGAATAGATGTATTTCTATTTGGTGTGCTTCAAACATTTTGTCTTTCCAGTTGCAAAACCATTCTGTCTGGTTTTCGTTCAGAGTAATTGGCATAAACAAAGTCCATGCGAAAATTTGTTTCTTATTTTTCTTGTAATTTTCTATTGTTTCGTTAAATGCTTTGCGTATTTGTCCTTTTCGCGAATTAGATAGTTCGTCAGTGAAATATTTAGAAAAGCATAAAACTTTAGATTTCGCATCTTTGTTTGCATTAGTAATGAGATTATCAGTCTCTATCGTTTTTGTAGGATAATGATATTGTAATATTTCTAATGAGAGTCCGGTAAATTTATCACGTGCTATTGGCTCGTTTTCACATCTTTCTCTAAATTGTTGCCATATATTTTTCATCTTTCTATATTTAAAAATAAACGAGAATTTAATTTCTTTTAATGTAAACCTATTTGAATCCCTACGGTTATCTTGGGGAGAACTTGTTGCTCGGTGACATTAGTGTTCTCAAGAATATTGTTGTTAAAGTTCTTTGTTATCAAATAATTAATAAAAAGTATAGTTCGGTTGCTTCCTATTCTTAGTTGTGTCTCCATGTTAAAATGATTTACATAATTCAAATTAGAATGTACAAATTTAGAATTTTTTGCTTTATAGAGATTATAATTCTCCGTTTTATTATAAATAATATGTTTTGTACGGACAACTATTGCTCCTGTGAACGCTATATCAATGAATTTGCCGATGTCATTATTTCGTTTTCCGAAGTTAGTTCGGAGATATAACTCGGCAGCAAGTTTATTGAACTTAATTTTATCGGTAACTTCTTCCGGATTTGAGACATTAAATATTGGAGTTTTCATACTATAAGTATATAGTTGATACTTAGGCGCGGTGCCGATGCTGAAGGTATTATTTAATTTTAGCTTGTAACGGTATCCTATTTCTGTGTAATTGCTAAACAAATAATTAGTCGGGAGCTCGGCATTTTTGTTAGTCACGAGGATTAATCCGCCACCGATATACCAGTGCGAATAATATAACAAATTTTTTCCGTACTTAGGTTTTATGAAACCATTGTAAAAAGATTCATTTTCTTCTTTTGTTATCTGCGAAAAAATCGTTAAAGACGTGAATATCAATATTAACATTATATAAAAAGTCTTTCTCATATCAATTAAACTTAACTCACAATGAATACAAAAATATAAATTATATTGTAAAAAAAAAAAAAACTTATATTTATTGTTTAATATTTATTATTTTTGCTCAAAAGAGAGAAAAAAGATATGATAACCGTAGATAAGAAATTAATAGAACACAATGAATTTCACATACCTTTCTATAAACAACGAAGAGAGAAGAACAGCTGCATGTTGGTAGAGAAATTTAATAGTAACATAAAAGATGGGTTAATAGAATTTGAAGATGCCGATTGTTTATGCGGACATAATCAGTTTTATTTATTGACCTCCGTAGATAAACATTCGGTTTTACATAAGACGGTCATGTGTCAACGCTGCGGATTATTGCAGACAAATCCGCATTATTCTCACGATGCTCTCCGCGATTTTCTGGAGTCAAATATATATAAGAATTTGTATTATGGTGGCAGTTATGAAAATTATGCTTACGAGAAATACAATATTTTTACCGGCATGTACATATATGAAGATTTGAAAAAATTTATAAATATCAACCAAGACACGAAAGTTTTAGAAATAGGCAGTGCTGCAGGATGGAATTTGCTGCCTTTTATTGACAAGAAAGCAAAAGTTCTCGGCATAGATTACAACAACCGATTTGTAGAAATAGGCAAAAGTATAGGTATCAATCTGGAGCATAAAACTGTTTACGAGTTGGAAGAAAAGTTTGATATAATAATTATTAATAAGATGTTTAGCATTATCTTAGAGCCACTTAATGTTCTGAAGAAGGTCAAAGAACTGCTGAATCCTAATGGTCTGTTATATCTTAATGTGCTAAGTAACGAGAGATTTGATTTTAATAGGATTCATAATATCCGACTGTATTATTTTACTATTCATAGTCTAAATTATTTTGTCAGCCACTGCGAATTTGTAAGGATTCGGTACGGCAGACACAATAAAGATTACAGTTTTCATATTTTTAAACATGGTAACAAACCGCAAGCTTCCGATAAATTTTTTAGACAAAATTTAAGAAGAAGCATGCGTTCTATAAGATATTTTAATTTGAAATATAAATTAAAACTTTTTTTTGATTCTTAATATTCCTTCGTAGAGTGCATCTATTTCTTGTTTGGTATTATAAAAAGCTAAGCTTGCGCGGATGGTTCCGGTAATTCCGAAAAATTGCATCACCGGTTCGGCGCAATGCGTTCCAGTCCGTACGGCGATTCCTAATTTATCTAACAACGTTCCGGCATCGTACTGATGTATATTTTTCAAATTGAACGAGATAACACTTGCTTTATGCTCGGCGGTACCGTATATTTTCAATTCGGGAATAGACTGCAACAGCGTTGTAGCATAACTTAGCAGCTCGGCTTCGTACTCGTAGATGTTGTTAATTCCCACGTTTTTGATGTACTTTATGGCTTCTCCGAGACTAATTGCACCTATATAATTGCTGGTGCCGGCTTCAAATTTTAGTGGAAGGTCTGCCCAAGTAGATTTTTCAAAGCTGACTGTTTTTATCATATCTCCGCCGCCTTGGTATGGTGGCATTTCGTTCAGCCATTTTTCTTTTCCGTACAATATACCTATACCGGTTTCGGCATATATTTTATGTCCGGAGAAAGCGAGAAAGTCGCAATCTAAGTCTTGCACATCTATTGACAGATGTTGCACACTTTGCGCGGCATCTATCAGTACGGGTATGTTGTGTGCGTGAGCCAATTCTATAATATTTTTTATCGGATTTACTGTTCCTAAGGCGTTTGAGATGTGTGTCAATGCTATTATTTTTGTCTTGTCATTTATCAGTTCGGCTATTTTTTCTGTCATCAGTTCGCCGCTGGAATTCATTGGGATGACTTTTAAAACTGCATTTTTTCGCTCGCATACAATTTGCCAAGGAACTATATTAGAATGATGCTCCATCGCCGAGACGATAATTTGGTCATCGGCTTTTATGTAGCGTTCTGAAAAGCTGGAGGCAACAAGATTAATGGCTTCGGTGGTGCCACGCGTGAAAATTATTTCTGCGGTGCTTGCCGCATTCAAAAAATCTTTAACCAATAGCCGCGAGTTCTCGTATTCTAATGTTGCTTGTTCGCTAAGGAAATGAACGCCGCGATGAATATTACTGTTTATCTTTGTATAACAATCTATTATCTTGTCAATTACCACTTGCGGTTTTTGTGTGGTCGCTCCGTTATCTAAATAGATTAACGGCTTGTTATATACTGTCTGTTTGAGAATAGGAAAATCTGCACGTATCTTATTTATATCTAACATAATAATTAATAATTTTTATTTTTTGAATAAATACTTTAACGAAACTTCATTAGCACTGAGTCCGGCATTAGATAATTCTGATAGTAAAAAATCATAACTATATAACAAATCAAAATTAGATACTCTAAAACCAATATTGAAAATAAAAGCATCAGCACTTGTTTTGATATATTCTTGGTTTTTATTGTTTATATATCTGATTTTTCCGCCTAATATAAAATAACTTTTGCGCCATTCTGTGCCTAAGTCTATTTGTGAAGAATTTTTATAATTATTTGATAACGTAAAAAAATGGTGACTTTCTTGTAAAAAGCCCAAAAATAGTAT
>DYQJ01000399.1 GCA_020719345.1 Draconibacterium orientale
AAAAGCTAACTACTTTATTATAAGTGTTTTAAATATTCTCCGAAACGTTAGTTATTAATATTCCAAAATAAGCAATTATTAATTGTCATGCCGGTATTGGCAGATAGTCCGGACAAATTTCCGGTGATAGTGCAATTAGTTATCGTTCCTTTCTCAAAGCCGAGAACACCATATCCATCGTTACCAAAAATTTGACAGTTAATTAAATTACCATCGTTACTAATAAAGACTCCTCCTTCAAAAGTATTAGCTGCATTATTAGAAATAGTGCAGTTTACAAAAGTGCCTCCATATACAGTTCGCACTCCGCTTCCTTGTCCTGCATTATTATTGTCTAATACTTGATTATTAGATATGTTGCAATTATAAAAATTTGCATCCATTAGCACTATTACTCCTCCTCCATCTCCATATTCTACTACGTTGTAAGTGATGTCGCAATCGGTAAATGTTCCGCCGTTATAAACAAATACTCCGCCGCCGTCAGCAAAAGGTTGAGTAATTGTGCCTGTAGTTCGGTTTTGCGTTATTGTGCATCTGTTAAAATTTGTACCGTTTATAACATATATGCCTGCTCCTCCGCTATACGAATTTACTCCACAATCGGTCACTAAATTATTAGCGATGAGACAATCCGAGAAAAAACAATTTCCGGTTGCATACACGCCGCCGCCTTTTTGATAAGCGGTATTGTTAATTATTCTACAATTAGTTACATTTAATTCAGACCCGCTGGCATTCATATCGGCATAGATTCCTCCTCCGTTGCTATCAGTATTTAGCCCACCGGTGATAGTTAAATCGTTGAGTGTCAATTTATAATCAGTTTTCCCTGTGATATTGAAAACTTGATAAGCATCATTACCTGTGATAACTACATTGCTTCCTGTACCATCTATTACAAATGACTTGTATTCGGCGATAATTAAACTTGAATTAAGTGAGATGTTTAAACCTGGCAAAAAAGTAATAGTTCCAGCGTCAGCTATATCTATAATTGCCTGCCGCAAAGACCCTTCACCTGAATCACTGCTGTTGGTAACCATTATAGAAGTAGCACGAGAGTCGGACTTAGATGCCGAACCATTGATTTGCTGTGCATAACCTGAAGATAACGCTGTGACAAAAAGTAAAAATAATATTACTTTTTGTGAACGAATTAATAATTTTTCTTTCATGATACGATAATTTTATTTTTTTAGTTATTTTTTATTTGTCGTAAAGATAATACTTTTTTGTTATTATGTTTTTTGGTTCTTCTATGATTTTTGTGAGATACCTGATTTTTTAAGAAATTTAATTTTAAATCTTGCGTGAAACTTTTGATTATCAATTTCTCGCAGAGTTTCGCAAAGTTTTCCACAAAAGTCATTCAAGAACCTGTTTTTTTTAATGATTTTTTATTTTCTAACTTTGGCAAGCTGCCGTTTATAGTAGTATATAACCATTTAGGAATATGTTTTAAATAATTGGTAGCGTATAAAAATAGTGACCAAAATTCAAATTTACTGATTTT
>DYQJ01000017.1 GCA_020719345.1 Draconibacterium orientale
GAAAAATCAGTAAATTTGAATTTTGGTCACTATTTTTATACGCTACCATTTTTTTTACAAAATAATTAAAAAAATAATTAAAAAATAATTTACTAACTAAAATAATTTATATATTTGTGAGTATCTAAATAATAATTTTAATTTTGAATAATTATGAGAAATTTACTATTTACCGTATCTTTTGCTTTAGCTTTGTTTATATCTTCGTGTGCGCCAAGTTCTGAACAGGCGGCAAGCTACAACGACACAATTATTTCGGAACAAATTCTGATTATAGAAAAAATCGATTCTCTCACTGAGTCTTTTAATGATTATGAAATACCCGATCTCATGGAAAAATCACTAAATGCGGCTAAGCAACAGATAGATAAGTCCATTGCTAATGTTAATAAACTTCCAAAATTTGACAATACTGAAGATTATAAAATTACAACGCTGGAATTATTTAATGTATATAAAGCAGTCGTAGAAAACGAATTCTCCGAAATGGTTAAATTGTACAAAATACCAGATGCAGAGTTTAAAGATGAATATCATTTGCAGTTTGAAGAATTTCAAAACGAGGCACACAACAAGATGGACAAAGCTGAAGCTAAATTCTCAGCATATCAAAGCGAGTTTGCTAAAAAATACAATCTTATTTTACAAAACGAATAACCGATTTTTAATGTCGGGTTATATTTACATTGATTCCTTTTTTAAAATATTGGGAACCTCTTTTTATTTTGCAGAGTTTTGTTTTTTTTTCTCGGCAAGATTTTTTAGAGGTTCTTTTTTTTAGAAAAAAGCAGTTATGAAAAATGTCTGATTGTTGTAATAATAATTATATTAGAAGAAAATATGCTTAACAGAGAAGAGATACTAAAAAAATACAGCTGGCTACAAAGCGACGAAGAGTTATATCTGGTGATGGGAGATGACCTGGACTCGGCTATTTCTACGTTGTTGTTTTTGTCTAAAAATCCTAAAGCAACTCTGATAGGCATTTATAGTGGATACAAAAAAATATTCTTTAATAAAAATGTTGATTTAGAAATCCTGAAAAACGCAGTG
This sequence comes from Draconibacterium orientale, assembly GCA_020719345.1. Taxonomy (GTDB): domain Bacteria; phylum Bacteroidota; class Bacteroidia; order Bacteroidales; family DYQJ01; genus DYQJ01. Next base: position 1,054 of record DYQJ01000017.1, read on the forward strand.
TATATTGACCTGGACATATACATGAAGCCAGAAAAATCTTTAGGACATCATATAGTTAGAATTAATAAAGAAAACCGTATAGACGGTTTTGATAACAGTTGTAATATCAATGAATTGATAGGTTATTCGCTTACCTATAATTTCACACATAAATATCCGCTCTCCACAGCACATTTTCTCATCTGGCTATACGAAATTAATAATTATAACACCCAAGATGCAGAAACAATAATATGGCTGGCAGACTCAAGTTTTATCAACGGACAAAAACATAGATTTGCTAACAATGTAGAAAACTGGTTACATAATATCATGCCAAACAAACTGTTACAATCTACGTTTACTAAAATCAGTACATTAGAATTTGAAGAAAAAGTCTTCGCTTTACAACAAGAAATGGAAAAAAACAGCTTTAATAAAGGACAAGGACAGATAAAATCATTCCATAAGAAACTTACAGGATATCAATGTCAATTAGCAGATACCAACAATTCGGACTACGTGACTAATTACATCTTAAAGATTCTACGTTTTGTTTATACAAAATTAAAATGCAAAATAACAAAAAATCAAATAGACATAGATAATTTAACCTGCATAAGTGGAGAACGCAAGACATTGAAAATAAGTGATATAAAAACTAATTTAGATGATTTTCTTCTGCAAAATAACGTTTTTTCATTCGTATTTCCTTATAAAGATACCATTAATTATACTATATTAGACAAAAAATTATCAGAGAAAATAAATTAGCTCTTATTGACCTTAAATAACTCAGAAAGGAGGTGTGAGTTAGTTATTTTCGCCACCGATTGCATCGGAGGTTATTAAAGTATAACTCCTATCGGAGTTAAAAACATTTATCATTACTTTTTTAGGACTACCAAAAATTTTACCACAAAGGAATCAGAGGAATGAAAGAGAAAAAACTTTCATTTCTCTGTGGTAAAAAATTAAAATTATAGTTTTCCTTCGCGTTTTAATTGTGCATAATTAGAGCGCAAACGTATTACCCAAAAGATACGTTCTTCTCTGTAATAATCGTCATAGGTGTCAAGTTTTCTCTCAAAATAATTATAAAAATAGAAGAAATATGACTTAGATTTATTCCCTTTATCATCTTTTTTTGTGTGAAACAAAGGAAAAATACTCTTCTCTTGTTTGCCGTTTTTGTTTACATTGGCTAATACTAAGTACAAAAAACGAAATTCGTAGTCGCCGTTACTATATTTATCATAAAATATCGTCTTCCACAATAAGTTAGTAGATTTTTTGTGATTAAATTCATTTCTGCGTGTGAAAAATAACCAAAAAATATAGTAATTATTCGTATTATTTGTTTTACGTTGATAATAAAATGGTTGTACGGTAAAAATCTCTGATTCCTTAGTTCTTTTGTACCACAAGATAGGTGCTATTCTTAGATATTTGTAATTCTCGCCCGACCGTTTTTCGCACAACGGATAGATAAAACTGTACATCGTATAATTTACATCTTTTTTATAAACAAACAAAAAGTATAAAAAATTATAACGTGTGAAATTCGGAGTCTTGGTATAAGAAAATATAGGAATTAAATTAGTGCGTCTAATATTTCGGTTGGAGGTATTGTCCCAAAACAAAGGGGTGAACATAAAATGTTTGCGACCCGTACGGCGGTCATAACCTTTTGAAAACAAAGGTATTATTGTAATGTCGCTACTGTTAGCGGTCTTATTGTAAAACATTATTGGTAAAATATTTAATTTATATGTTTTTGGTGTTTTATGTTGATAAAAAATAGGAAGCAATAAATTAGATACTTTATCTCCTTGTTTTAAATGCCAATACAACGGTGTGATAGCCAAATGTTTACTCGTCTTTGTGTTATTATAACCAGTAGAAAAAAGCGGAAAAAAACTCTTTGACTTATAACTATTATCTTCAAATTTCCAATAAATCGGAAAAAATATCCTGTTCCGAGTAAAAGACCGCTTATTTATGTCAGTATATTGATACCACAGAGGAAAAAATACTCTATAATGTTTGTCATAATTTCTTACATTCCAATATAAAGGTGTAATTACTAAGTGTTTGCGCATAGAATTATAATTCCTGCCGACAGAGAATAACGGTAACAAAGTAGTAGAGCTTTCTTCTACATCTTTGAACTTAAAAAATATCGGCAAAATAATATTAGAGACTTTCATGCTGTCCGCATCACCGCGTTTGCTGTACCACCATATCGGAAAAAAACATTTATTCTGTTTATCTTTATTTGTTGATTGAATATATGCCGGAAAAATTGCGAGATATTTTTTTGTTGAATCCTGCGAAATTCCCATTGAAAATAAAGGAATTATAGTCAACGACTTCATCTTCCTATTGTTAAATTCCCAATAAGTAGGAAAAAATATTTTTGCGGTTCGTCTCTTATGTCCATCATCATAACGGCGGTCATAATAGAGTGGAAATATCGTTATGTTGTTAGATTTCTTTGATTGCTTCCTCCAATAAATAGCCGCATACATGGTATGATGTTCAAATTTAGCACTATCTATACGGTTAGAATAAAATGGAAAAACTGTTACGGCTTTTAATCCGCGATTGATATTATAAAAAAATATCGGTCTCACTACAATTTTCTTGCTCTCCTTAGTTGCTTTGTATTTGTAAATAGGATATATTACTGTCTTAAACATATAATTGTCGCGATAATATCTTTTTATGTGCCAAAAAATAGGAAAGAACGTATAAAATCTAAAATCTTTTTCTTTGAAATACCAGAACAACGGCGTGATAGACAAATGTTTGCGATCCGTAAAATATAATTCATCTACTTTTACCTCCCTGCCAAACGAAAAAAATGGAATAAGCGTAAACGAGTTGTAATATTTAAAATTATATATCCAAAGAACAGGAAATACTACACTCGCTTTGAGATTCCCATTACGATGTCTGGAATAAAAAAGTGGAAACAAAAAACTCGTTTGTATCGTGTCATTACTGACCACTTTTTTGGTGTTCCAAAATACCGGAAAGAAAATATTTTTATACCCATTTTCTGTCTGTTTATGCCAAAACAAAGGAGTGACCGCAAAATATTTATGTCTTCGCTGATTGTATCTCCCAAAAGAGAAGAACGGAAATAATGTGTGCGTGACCCTTTTTTTATTAGCATAATCCCAATAAAACGGGAAGCAAACAAAATGACGCTTTTTATTTATATAATCATTCTTATAAAAGATGAAAAAAAATAAATTATTCTCTACAAAAAGTCCATTCTTTGACTTTGAAAGCTGTAAGAAATTGATGCCCGGCACCAAATCCACAAAAGATAAACGCCATATCTCGTTTTGATAATCGCGCCCAAAATAAAATAATGTCGGATAATACAGCGACAAAATTCGCAAATTATAGGAGATATGCGTACTGTCGGAAATATAAAACGGTAAAAAATGCGAGTAATAAGTATGTGCTTTATAATCACGTCTATAAATATACAAAGGATATAATATTTGTAAATTATATATATTTATATTTCGCTGAAACCGAAAAATCGGAAAGATTATTATATCGCAGTCTCTGGTGATACCTACATCAATTTTAAATTCTTTTGTCGTATCGCGCTGCGCATCAACTGGCAAGATATTAATAATCAAAAAAATAACTATCAAAAACTTTTTCATAATATAAAAATAAGTAATAGGGTATAAAGTTTTAAATTAATAAAAAAAACTTAAAAAACAAAAATATAAATATTTTTTTTATCTTTGCGAAATAAAAAATATATTAAGATGACAACAGAAAATAAAATTATAGATGAATTATCTAACAAAGAATATGAAGCCGGTTTTATAACCGACTACGAAATGGATGTCTTTCCGAAAGGATTAAATGAAAGTATAATTATTAAGCTCTCGCAAATAAAAGAAGAACCCGAATGGATGACACAATGGCGATTGAAATCTTATCGCTACTGGTTAAAACAAAAATTCCCTACATGGGCTAATCTCAAATTTCAAGAACCTAATTATCAAGACATAAGCTATTATGCAGCTCCAAAAAAGACGCCAAAGTACAACAGCTTAGACGAGATAGACCCTGAGATATTAAAGACTTTTAATAAACTCGGAATCCCGTTAGATGAACAAAAAATCTTGTCCGGCGTAGCAGTAGATGCCGTTATAGATAGCATTTCTGTACATACAACCTTCCGAGAAAAATTAAAAGAAGTAGGAGTAATATTCTGCTCTATCAATGAGGCAATAAGAGAACATCCGGAGCTTGTTCAAAAATATCTCGGCTCGGTGGTGCCGCACACAGATAACTATTATGCTTCTTTAAATTCGGCGGTCTTTACCGACGGTTCGTTTGTGTACATTCCTAAAGGTGTGCGATGTCCGATGGAGCTATCTACTTACTTTCGTATAAATGCTTCTAATACAGGACAATTTGAACGAACTTTGATTATTGCCGACCAAGAATCGTATGTCAGCTATCTTGAAGGTTGCACAGCGCCTATGCGAGATGAAAATCAACTACATGCCGCCGTAGTAGAGCTCATAGCACTCAAAGATGCCGAGATAAAATATTCTACCGTTCAAAATTGGTACCCAGGCGATAAAAACGGAAAAGGAGGAATTTTCAATTTTGTCACAAAACGAGGCATTTGCAAAGGAGACAACTCCAAAATATCTTGGACACAAGTAGAAACCGGGTCTGCGATAACTTGGAAATATCCCAGCACGATTCTTATGGGCGACAACTCGGTAAGCGAATTTTATTCGGTTGCTGTCACTAATAACATGCAACAAGCCGACACCGGAACAAAAATGTTACATTACGGAAAAAATACCAAAAGCACTATAATTTCTAAAGGGATATCTTTGGGAAAAAGTCAAAACAGCTATCGTGGACGCGTTAAAATAACTAAAAATGCAGAAAATGCGCGGAATTTTTCACAATGCGATTCTTTATTGATAGGAAGTCAGTGCGGAGCGCATACTTTTCCTTACATAGATGTGGACAATCCTTCAGCAACGGTCGAGCATGAGGCAACAACGTCTAAAATATCGGAAGACCAAATTTTTTATTGTAAACAACGCGGCATAGATGCCGAAAATGCAGTCAGCTTGATAGTAAACGGATTTGCCAAAGAGGTGTTGAACAAATTGCCGATGGAGTTTGCTGTAGAAGCACAAAAACTCCTCGCCATAACATTGGAAGGAAGCGTGGCTTAATTCTTTTTTTATTAACAAAAAAAAGTATATTATTCTTTAAATAAAAAATAAAAAATCTTTTTTTTGTTTTAAATTAAAAAAAATTATACTTTTGTCAAAAAAGAAATTATTATGTTAGCTTCGTTTACATTTTCAGTTGTCACTTGCCGACATCTTACGGAGGAGGTATTGTTAAAGTTAGTTAGCAATATATATCAGCGTGCTAAAAGTTCGGCTTTTACCGTAATATTTCATGACCAGTCTACAGAAATAATTGGCGATTTTATAGAAATAAATAAAATTTTCAATGAAGAGATAATGCAGGTCGCAGAAAAAGAGAACATCAAAAAGTTCGATATAAAGATAAAAATAAAATTTATGTAATTATTATTAAAATGGAAAAAATCAAACGTATAAAATCAGCTTTAATTTCGGTTTATCATAAAGAGAATTTAGATGGAATAATTAAGGGACTTGTCGCAAACAATATAGAAATATATTCCACCGGCGGCACCAAAGATTACATACAAGGGTTGAACGTTGCCGTTAGGTCAGTAGAAGAAGTAACTACGTACCCTTCTATTTTGGGAGGACGAGTGAAAACGCTACATCCTAAAATTTTTGGTGGTATCCTCGCCCGTAGAAATATGGAAAAAGATAACCAACAGCTTGCCGAATATACTATCCCCGAAATAGATTTGGTGATAGTAGATTTATATCCTTTTGAGGAAACCGTTAATTCGGCTTCTGCACAAGATGAAATAATTGAAAAAATAGATATAGGTGGTATTGCCCTGATTCGTGCGGCTGCCAAAAATTATGAAGACGTGCTTGTCATCTCTTCGCAAAAACAGTACGCCGAATTGTATAATATTTTGGAGACCCGCAAAGCCGAGACTAATATATTAGACCGCAAACGTTTTGCAGCAGAGGCATTTAACGTATCTTCGCATTATGACACGCTTATATATAAATATCTTAGTAACGACAGTGTAAGCTATTTTAAAGAAAGCTTTTTAAAATCTAAAAATTTACGATACGGCGAAAATCCTCATCAAAAAGGAAAATTTTTCGGGGACTTTAATCAATATTTTGAACAACTAAGCGGTAAAGAAATATCTTTTAATAATATTTTGGATATAGATGCTGCCGTTAAATTAATAGCTGATTTTGATGACCCAACTTTTGCTATCTTAAAACACAATAACGCATGCGGACTTGCCTCCAATCAGAGTCTGCTCAAAGCATGGCAATTGGCACTCGCATCAGACCCTATTTCTGCCTTCGGAGGAGTAGTAATTACAAATCAACATCTTGATAAAGAGACTGCTGCCTCTATTAATTCGCTATTCTTTGAAATAATTATCGCCCCGAGCTACGAGCCTCAGGCATTAGATATACTGAAACAAAAGAAAAATAGAATTATTTTAATTCAAAAAGATGTCATAAAAAGTGATACCCAGTTTAGAACTGCACTCAACGGAATCTTATTACAAGATACCGACAACACGACCGAAACCAAAGAGGATTTAAGATTAGTAACTAATACCGATGCCGACCAACTTCTTAAAGAAGACTTACTCTTCGCGAACAAAATTGTTAAACACTCCAAGTCAAATGCCATTGTCATAGCAAAAAATAAACAACTTCTCGCAAGTGGGGTGGGAGAGACCTCGCGAGTAGATGCCCTGAAACATGCCATAGACAAAGCTAAACATTTTAATTTTGAACTCAAAGACGCCGTACTCGCTTCAGATGCCTTTTTCCCTTTCTCCGATTCTATAGAAATAGCTTGTACCGAAGGAATAAAAACAATCGTTCAGCCAGGCGGCTCAATAAAAGATAATGAAGTAATAGAATTTTGCAACGCAAATAATGTAGCAATGTTTTTTACAGGAATACGACACTTTAAACACTAATAATTTATTCATTTTAAGAACAATACAAAAAACATATATAAATGGGACTTTTTTCGTTTTTGACAAAAGAAATAGCAATGGACTTAGGGACAGCCAACACTATCATCGTCCACAACGACAAGATAGTAGTTGATGAACCATCAATAGTTGCTCTCGACCAGACGGGAAAAATTATTGCAATAGGTACGAAAGCACAGCAAATGCACGGAAAAACACACGACAATATCAGAACTGTCAGACCGCTACGTGACGGAGTCATCGCCGATTTTGACTCGGCGGAACACATGATTAGAGGTATGATAAAAATGAGTACCACAAAAAATAGACTATTCACATCATCGTTAAAAATAGTTGTAGGCATTCCATCCGGAAGCACCGAAGTGGAACGCAGAGCCGTCCGCGACTCCTCCGAACATGCCGGCGCAAGAGAAGTTTGGATGATTTACGAACCTATGGCAGCCGCAATAGGCATAGGCATAGATGTAGAAGCCCCGGAAGGAAATATGATTATTGACATCGGAGGCGGAACTACTGAAATAGCGGTTATCTCGCTGGGAGGTATTGTGGCTAACAAATCTATACGAATAGCAGGAGACGACTTCACCGAAGACATACGTGAATACATGAGACATCAACATAATATCAAGGTCTTTGAACGAACCGCAGAAAGTATAAAAATAAATGTCGGCTCCGCACTCTCCGAGTTAGACGAACCGCCACCTGATTATATGGTACGAGGTCCGCATCAAATGACCGCATTGCCTGTAGAAATACCTATTTCATACCAAGAAATATCGCATTGCTTAGATAAATCTATCTCTAAAATAGAGACCGCATTAATGAACGTGCTGGAAAGAACACCGCCCGAACTTTACGCGGATATCTTTAAAAATGGAATATGGCTAACAGGAGGAGGAGCGCTACTTAGAGGATTGGATAAAAGACTCTCCGATAAAACTAATTTGCCGGTTAAAGTTTCGGAAGACCCGCTTCATGCAGTAGCAAGAGGAACGGGGATAGCTCTGAAAAATGTTGATAAGTTCAACTTCCTCATGCGATAAGTAATTTGAAAAAATGAAAAGAATGAATTAATGAAAGGGAATGAAAAAATTCATTAATTCATTCTTTTCATTAATTTATTATGAGATTATTATGAGAAATTTGTTGCTTTTTATACAGAAGTTTAATTTTGTTATCTTGTTTATAGTTTTGGAAGTTTTCTCGTTGTTTCTGGCGATTAGCTCCAACGTCAGCCGCAAATCTACTGCATTTAACTCGGCAAACGTGATAACAGGGTTTATTTATGAACAGATAAATTTTTACAGAAATTACTTCTATTTAAGAAAAGAAAACGAAATTCTCCTTAGAGATAATACTCAACTTAGAAATGAGATTAATAGCTCTTATAAATTTGATACTGCATTCTATCAGTTACTCCATGATACTATTTTTATTCAGCAATATAGCTATCAATCAGCGCGAATATTGAAAAATTCTATACACAAGCCAAATAATTATATCACTATAGATAAAGGTTCCAAACAAGGAGTAGAAGAAGACATGGCGGTAATTAATGCCGATGGAGTTATCGGAATAGTAGTTAAAGTGTCTACTAATTTTTCCACTGCTATTTCTTTACTCAATTCTAAAATAGGTATTAGTGCAAAGATAAAAGCTAATGGGTATTACGGCTCCGTAGTGTGGGATGGACAAAATTATATGCACGCCATTCTCAAAGAAATACCTAATCATGTGGAACTCAATGTGGGAGATACTATTGTGACAAGCGGATATTCGTCTATTTTCCCTGAAGGAATTTTAATAGGCGAAATAACTGAATTTGAGAAGAATAGTCAAGATAACTTTTATACCATAAAAGTCAAACTATCTGTTGATTTTAAAAATATACAAAATGTATATCTAATAAAAAATCTCTTACGTAAAGAACAATTGCAATTAGAAGAAGAAGTAATACAGCAGTTAGAATAATTTACCGATGACCGCAAACTTATTATTTAAAAATATTTTTATCTTCATCTTATTGGTGATGTTTCAAGTCTTAGTGCTTAACAACATACAAATAAGTAATCTCGGAATTACGCCGTACATGTATGTCTTGTTCATCGTGTTGTTACCTTTTGAGACACAGTCGTGGCTCACCTTGATTTTTGCTTTTGTTTTGGGATTTATTATAGATATTTTTGAGGACACCCCCGGGGTACATGCCTCTGCTACCCTTGTCATGGCATTTAGCAGACCGCTGGTACTAAACATTTTGCAACCTCGCGACGGCTATGAGGCAGGAACTTTGCCACGTATAAAATTTATGGGATTTTATTGGTTTGTTAAATACACGGTCATGTTAATTTTTGTGCATCATTTTGTATATTCTATTCTTGATATTTTTACCTTTAGAAACTTTCATCTCACGCTTTTAGAGATAATTATTACTACTGCATTTTCATCTATCTTAGTTATATTAAGTCAATATTTTATCTTTAGAAAAAACTAAACTACATGCAAAATACTTTTTTAGGGAGAAAAAATGGTATTATAACTATTTTTGTATGTTTGGCTATTATTTATGTTATCCGACTGTTCACACTTCAAATATTAGAGTCCGATTATAAATTGTCTGCCGATAATAATGTTCTTAGATATACTACAGAATATCCTGCCAGAGGACTTATCTTTGATAGAAACGGCGCACTTCTCGTTTATAATGAGGCACTTTATGATTTGATGGTTATTCCTAAGCAGATGAAAGACTTTGATACTACTGACCTATGCGAAATTCTGGAAACTAATAAAGAGTTTTTTATTATAGAATTAGAAAAAGCTAAAACTTATTCGTTATACAAGCCGTCAATTGTTTATAAACAAATTTCTTCCATTCGCTATGCCGAGCTGCAAGAGAAATTGTATAAATTTCCCGGCTTCTATGTGCAGACACGAAGTACCCGAAAATATCCCCTCTCCATTGCCGCACATGTATTAGGATACGTGGGAGAAGTGAGTCCTAAAACAATAGAGTCCGATAAATATTATAAATCGGGAGACTACATTGGTATTAGCGGTATAGAAAAATCTTATGAAAAATATTTGCGAGGAGTTAAAGGGTTAAAAATCTATTTGGTAGATGTTCATAACCGTATAAAAGGAAGCTACAAAGAAGGACGTTATGACTCCACTGCTGTAGTAGGAAGAAATGTTATTTCTACACTTGATGCTACTTTGCAACAATACGGGGAACTTCTTTTGCTAAACAAACGAGGCAGTATAGTTGCCATTGAGCCAAGCACAGGGGAAATACTTGCACTTGTCAGCAGTCCGGGATATGATCCAAACTTGTTCACCGCAAGTGAGAGAAGTAAAAATTATAAGAAATTGGTTAATGACAGCTTAAAACCACTTTTCAACCGCGCACTGATGGCTTACTATCCGCCGGGTTCTACTTTTAAATTAGTCAATGCACTGATAGGACTACAAGAAAATGTGATAACTACCACTTCCAGCTTCTCTTGCGGTGGCGGTTTCAATATTGGCTCGCATATAGTCAAGTGTCACCATGGCGGTGCAGTAGATTTTTACGGGTCTATTTCCGGCTCTTGTAACTCGTATTATTGCAACGTCTTCGCCCGGATTTTAAATAGTGATAAATATAACTCGGTAGAAATAGCTTATACTAAGTGGCGAGAATATGTTTTGTCATTCGGACTCGGTAAAAAATTAGGAAGCGATTTGCAATACGAACTGCCCGGAATAATTTATAATTCAGACTATTATAACAAATATTACGGTAAGAACAAATGGCGCGCTTTTACTATCATCTCCATGGCGATAGGACAGGGTGAACTCGGCTTCACTCCATTTCAAATAGCAAATATGACTGCAATAATTGCCAATCGTGGATATTATTATATTCCGCACACTGTAAAAAAGATTGACGGATTAGAAACAATTGACTCTATTTATTTACAAAAAAACTATATAAATATAGAACAACAATATTTTGAAGAAGTTGTCAAAGGTATGCAAATGGTAGTGGAATCTGGTACCGCCTACTCGGCTTATTTGCCCGGCTTGACGATTTGCGGAAAAACAGGAACTGCACAAAATCCGCATGGGGAAGACCACTCTATTTTTGTCGCCTTCGCACCTATGGAGAATCCGAAAATTGCTATTGCCGTTTACATTGAAAATGGCGGGTTTGGCTCTACATGGGCGGCACCTATAGCAAGTCTGATGATAGAAAAATATGTCAACGACACCATAACAAGAAAATGGTTGGAAGACAGAATGATAAACGGCTATTTGCTTAATAACAAATAACAGATTACTATACTATAAACGGCAACTTTGCCAAAGTTGAAAACTTTGGCAAGTTTTAATTACGAAACAATTAGATAAGAATAAAAGTTAAAATTATACACGTTTTGAGTATATATTTGAAAATATTTCAGTATTAATTATTAATTGTTCATTATTCATTATTAATTATTAATTTTATTTATGCCTATTCGCAACAAAACTATATGGTCAAAAATTGATTGGTCACTGTTAATTTTATATTTTATTTTAATTATACTTGGTTGGATAAGTATCTATGCTGCCGTCTATAATGAAGAACGACAATATATTTTTGACCTCTCACAAAGATATGGGAAACAACTGATATGGACTCTTTTTGCCTTAATTATTGGCTTTACTATTCTTACTATTGACAGCAAGGCATATCCCATGTTTTCCTATCTGTTGTATATTCTGGTCTTGCTCTCGCTAATCTCGGTCTTGATTTTTGGTAAAGAGGTCAACAGCTCGCGCTCATGGTTTGAGATAGGAGATTTTCGGCTGCAACCCGCAGAGTTTGCTAAATTTGCCACAGCGCTGGCACTGTCAAGCTTCATGAGCCGACAAGACTTTAATCTCATGAATTTTAAGAACTTAACCATTGCTTCGGCAATTATATTAACCCCGGCATTCCTTATACTCTTGCAACCTGATACGGGGTCGGCATTGGTTTATTTGGCTTTTGTCTTTGTTTTGTACCGCGAAGGACTACCCGGATATGTGCTGGTCGTGGGAGTAATTTTTATTATTTTATTTATTTTAACGATGATGTTACAAAACTGGGCAGTGATGTTGATAATAACTATGTCCTCAGTTTTATTTTTTCACTTCCATCAACACAAAATTCGTGAAACAATTTATTTATTGATAATTATTATTTCTTCTTTTGTCCTAATTTTCGGATTGGATTTTTTTCTTAAATTTAATCTTGGTCTCAACATTGTTATTATAATTTCTTTATCTATTAGTGTTCTGGCTTCTATTGTTTACGCTTTTAGAAAACGTCTATATACTATATTTCCGATGATAGCAATTTTGTTATCTTCGGTTTTGTTTATGTACTCGGTAGAATATATTTTTTATAACATACTCGGCGATCATCAGCAAACGCGTATCAAAATTCTTCTGGGACTGGTAGAAGATTTGCAGGGAGCCGGATATAATGTGCATCAGTCTAAAATAGCAATCGGCTCAGGCGGTTTTATCGGAAAGGGGTTTTTGCAAGGAACACAGACTAAATATAATTTTGTTCCGGAGCAAGATACCGATTTTATATTCTGTACAATAGGAGAGGAGTGGGGCTTTTTTGGAACTCTGACAGTAATTATTTTGTACCTTATTTTATTAATACGAATAGTTCAACTCTCGGAACGTCAAAAATCGTTATTTTCAAGAATTTACGGATATTCTGTCGCCTCTGTTTTGTTTTTTCATGTCGCTGTAAATATCGGAATGACAATAGGTTTGTTACCTGTAATAGGAATACCGCTCCCGTTTTTTAGCTATGGTGGCTCTTCTTTATGGTCGTTTACTATATTACTTTTTATATTTATTAAATTAGATGTCAGTAGAGAAGAGTTTCTCTAATTTTTAACTTTTTTTAACTAAAAATAATTGTTAAATAAGTTGCATAACTGAAAAATAAGTTATATCTTTGTAAAAAATATAAAAGACATGGAAACACTGACAAAAGTAGAAGAAAAAGTGATGCAAATATTGTGGAATATCAAGTCGGGCTTTGTAAAAGATGTGATAGATAAAATGGAAGAAGAGCCAAAGCCACCATATAATACGATATCTTCCGTAATTCGCATCTTGGTAAAAAAGGGATTTGTGGATTTTAAAGCTTACGGAAAAACTTATGAGTATTTTCCAAAAATTTCTAAACTCGCTTATAAAAAGCTTATGTTCACGCAGTTTTTGAAAAATTATTTTGATGGCTCTTATGAAAATGTAGTCTCTTACATGGTATCAGAAGAGGAAATTCCTAACGAGGAGGTTTCCGAAATAAAACAAATTATTGAAAAAATGAAATAAGCGAATGAAAAATTTTCTTATCTACGCAATAGAAGCGAGCTTGATAATAAATATTTTTCACTTATTTTATAAGGCAGTTTATTATAAATTAACCTATTTTGTCTGGAATCGTTATTTTTTGCAGACCAGCATTGTGGTTGCTTTTATTTTGCCGTTATTAAATTTATCGTTCTTTGACATAGATTTGCCCACATTGATAGAAAAAAAATCTATTCTGCAAATTACCGCAGAAGGACTTGTTTATAAGATAGCACCTGATGGACGTTTCGCAGATACAGTAGATTATGTGATAAATATGTTTAGATTTATCAACTGGAAAATTATTTTTACACTTATATATTTATATGGAGCTATTCGTTTTACTATTGCATTGGCAGAAAATTTATTCAGCTTGAAAAAACTAAGACAAAAAAGTAAATTAATAGAAAATAATAATCTCTATAAATTGTTTTTGTCGGAACAAAATACTGCCTGTTTTTCTTTTTTTAATTATATCTTTATTAATAAGTCATATACTAATTTGCCGGAGATAGAACAACAACAGATTTTGGAACACGAGAAATTGCATTGTCAACAGAAACATTCTTTTGATATACTTATGATAGAAATTGTGTCTATATTTTTATGGTTCAACCCCTGGATAACTAAACTGAAGAACGATATTAAAGAAAATCACGAGTTTATAGTAGATAATATTTTGACAAGAACGATGTCCTCTTATAATTATTCTAATTTGATAATGAAAACTGCCGGTAAAAAAGTATTTTCTATAGTTAATGCTTTTGCTAACTCGCAGATTTATTCCCGAATAAAATTGTTATCATTGCCAGTTAAAGAAAAGATACGAAAGTTTAGATTTGTTGCCGCACAACCTGTTTTGATAATGCTCGTCATTTGTATTTTGTTAATTACTAATACATTAAATAATTTTGGCATAAAGCCGGATATAATACCTAATGAATTTGTGTTTGCGGCTGACGACTATAAAATTGTTACTAACTACATTGACGAACTTATTGTAGAAGACCCGGATAACTTAGATATAAAATATAAGATATCACATAAAAAAATATCTTTTCAGACGCCAAGTTATGCTCCTATATTCGCTGTCGCTGATGGCACAATAAAAAATATTCAAATAAAAGGTAATTGGGGATTAAATGAAGTAGAAATTACTATATTGCACCAGAAACATGGAAATCTAATAAGTATTTATCAAGGACTTGAAAAGGAAAATGTAAAACTCGAACAACACGTAAAACGTTCACAAATAATAGGTTATGCAGGAGATAATAGATTATATGAAGTCATGAACTTACAAATTTTAAAAGATGATAAACCCGTAGACCCGTATATTTATATTGATAAATAAGTGTTATGAAGAAAAAAGATACCGTTAATTTAGAAAAAAACCGAATGTTGTTCTTTCAAATAGGATTAGTATTAGCGATATTGTTAGTCATTGCGGTATTAGAATGGAGCACGCGGCAAGGAAGTAGCGTTAAATATTCTAACATTGTCAATTTAGACATGGAGGTGGAATTTTTACCGATAAGAATTGATTCTTCTGAGATAAAGCCACCGCCACCACGAGACAGCGCACCTACGGAATTGATTATTACTAATAATTATCAAACGCTTGACCCGGCAAGATTTCAAGAGTTCAACAGTCCGATAGCATTTTTTAATTATATGTCAGTCAATACGGAAAATCAATTGTTAATATATGAAGAGAAAATTTACAACAACACTGAAATACAGCCCGAATTTTCGGGCGGACAAAAGAAATTATTAGAGTTCATTTTTCAAAATATGATATATCCGGAGCAGGCAAGAAAAAATAATGTGCAAGGCAAAGTATATGTTAAATTTGTGATAACAGCAGAAGGAGAAGTGGTTAATCCTGTTATTTTGAGAGGTATAACCCCTGAATTAGATGCCGAAGCGTTGAGAATAGTAAAAAAATTCCCACGTTGGAAGCCGGCTAAAATACGAAATAAAACAGTTAGTACATGGTATATTTTACCGATAATTTTTAAAATGAGTTAGTTTTTATTTATAAATTTTTTTAATACATAAGCAAATGGACGTAAAAAAGCATGAAAAAGTAGATTTGGAAAACTATAAAGGTGTTTTCCGAGCATTTGGATTTGTAATTGTGTTTGTGTTGATGTTGATGTTGTTTAACCGAACAACTACGGAAGCTGGTGCAGGAGATTTGGGACAATCACAAAACAGAGAGATAGAAGATGATTTGATAGAAGTAACTCGTCCGGATGCGCCACCGCCACCGCCACCGCCACCACCAACTCAAGAAATATCTGACGTTCTTGATATACAAGATGATAAAACTGAAATTGCCGACTTAGAATTAGATTTATTTGACGAAAACAAAGAAACTGAATTTGTTGAAATGGATGTTACTACTCAAGTGGTTGAAGAAGTACCGGTAGCCGAAGAAATATTTTTGATAGTAGAAAAAATGCCAGAATATCCGGGAGGAGATGTTGCGCTACGTAAATTTATTGCTGCAAATGTTAAATATCCGGAAGTAGCTATGGAAAATGATATTCAAGGTAAAGTATATGTTCGTTTTGTTGTAACTTCTAAGGGAGCAGTTGACCAAGTGCAAATCGCAAGAAGTGTTGACCCGCTATTAGATGAAGAAGCAATACGTGTTGTTAAATCTTTACCGGACTGGACTCCAGGCGAACAACGTGGTAAAAAAGTTAGTGTTTGGTACACTGTGACTATCAATTTCCAATTGAATTAGTATTATACTATAAACGGCAACTTGCCGAAGTTGAAAACTTTGGCAAGTTTTTTATTTTAAAGAACTTATGAGTGTAGAAGAACAAAAACAAGTGCAAGAAAAATATTATAACGAAGCGATTCGTTATATGCTAAATGCAGAAGAGGTCTTGAAAAAATCAGAGAAAGAAGGACGTTCTTATTTAGATGATAAATATGTAAAAATGGCTTGTGGAACAGCATATAGCGGAATATTAGTTGCGTTAGATGGATTCTTTATCATTAAAGAAGTGGACAAATTAAAAAAAGACAAACCAAAAGACAAGAAATATTACGAAAGTGGATTAACTAACAGATTCAATAAGATATTGAACACCTATAATGAAGCTTACAAAATACTACATTTGTATGGTTATTACGATGGTATAACAAATGTAAAAGTCATTAATGAAGGTTTTGAACTCGCCTACGAAATCATAGAAAAAATAAAACCTTAAGCAATTATACTATAAACGGCAACTTGCCAAAGTTGAAAACTTTGGCAAAGTTTTTATTTTAAAGAACTTATGAGTGTAGAAGAACAAAAACAAGTGCAAGAAAAATATTATAACGAAGCGATTCGTTATATGCTAAATGCAGAAGAGGTCTTGAAAAAATCAGAGAAAGAAGGACGTTCTTATTTAGATGATAAATATGTAAAAATGGCTTGTGGAACAGCATATAGCGGAATATTAGTTGCGTTAGATGGATTCTTTATCATTAAAGAAGTGGACAAATTAAAAAAAGACAAACCAAAAGACAAGAAATATTACGAAAGTGGATTAACTAACAGATTCAATAAGATATTGAACACCTATAATGAAGCTTACAAAATACTACATTTGTATGGTTATTACGATGGTATAACAAATGTAAAAGTCATTAATGAAGGTTTTGAACTCGCCTACGAAATTATAGAAAAAATAAAACCAATTTTTTAAATACATAAACAAATGGACATAAAAAAGCATGAGAAAGTAAATTTGGAAAACTAAATTCATTTTTTTGAAAAAAATTGCATTTAATCTAAAAAAGGTTATCTTTGTGTTTTTAGACTGTCTGTGTTAGGCATTATACAAACAACGTACTTTTGAGATAACAATAAAAAAATAAAATTATGTCATATAGCGATTTTACATTAAGAGATTTACAAAAAAAATTTGGAATTAAAAATAGAGTTGAACATTTGTTCAAAAAATTTGAACCATTAATACCAAGCGACTGGTTAAAATTAACATTAAATAAAACAACACAATTACCTTCAAGAAGTGAAAAATCAAAATCTGAAACAATAGTGTTTCCTATTTTAGTTGAATTAAGAGATCGGAATAATAACTTTATAACAATATATTCGGGTGATAATTTAACTGCCGATGAAAAAAGTGGACTTAAAGGAGAATGCGACTTTATTATTACAAAAGATACCGGAACTTTTGATATAAACTATCCAATAATGCAGATGGTAGAAGCTAAGAAAAATGACATAGAAATAGGTATTCCTCAATGTGCTGCACAAATGGTGGGGGCAAAAATTTATAATGAAAAAAATGACACAAAATTAGAATATATATATGGTTGCGTAACAACAGGAGATGAATGGTTATTTTTAAAGTTAGGCAGTGAATTAATTATTGACAAGCGGAAATATTTTTCAAATGAACTTGGCGAACTTTTAGCAGTTTTTCAAAATATAGTTGACCAATACAAACAATTAGAGTACAATGATTAATGTAAAACAAAGGAAAATAGGCATGTTTCATTTATTAGGTTACACTTCTTTGCGAAACTTTGCGTTTTTACCTTTGCGAGACTCTGCGTGAAACATTTGATTATCAGTTTCTCGCAGAGTTTCGCAAAGTTATTCGCGGAGTTTCGCAAAGAAAAAAGTGTCAACTACTTTTAAGCATTTATGAAAGATGCCGGAAAATAATAAATAAAAATTTGGCATCTTTAATAACTACTTTTAAGCGGTTATGAAAGATGCCAATATTTAATTTATTTCTGAATATTAATACGTGCGTCTACTGCCACGACTTTATCCGATTTTCCGAGAACGGGATTCAAATCCATCTCAAAAATTTCGGGAGCGCAGATGACGAGTGCAGATATTCGTGTTATCATATCAACAAATAACTCTTCATTAACGGCTTCTTGTCCTCTGACTCCTTTGATAATTTTATAGCTTTTCAGTGAACGAAGCATATTATGAGCTTCTTCGTTGGAGACAGGCGCAATCGCAGTTTGAATATCTTTAAAAACTTCTATAAAAATTCCACCGAGTCCGCAAACTACCATTTGTCCGAATTTGTCATCTCGTTTGGTACCAATAAAAAGTTCTGTTCCCGATAGCATCGGTTGTAGAAGCAATGCGGTTGTGTCTTTTATTTTTATCATTCTATCAAATTCTTTCTCCAGAGTTTCTATATTTTTAACATTAAGCACCACTCCTCCTACATCAGATTTATGAACCGGTCCGATGACCTTCATCACGATAGGAAATCCTAATTTTTGTGCTTCTTCTATTGCTTTTTGTTTGTCGGTTACTACGGCTTCATGCGCTCTTGTGATGTTGGCGGCATCTAAAATTTCTTGTATTTGTTGCGGAAGCAAATAGCCGTTTTCTGCATTATCAATAATATTTCTTATCTTTTGGGTGTTTATTTCCGGAAGTTGTATGTTTTGAGATGCAGGTTCTGGAGTGTTGAAGACCTTAGTAATAGCGCGAGCCAACAGCACTTCGTCTGGAAAGCTTTGATGTCCTTTTGCTTGAAAATAAGATATTTCGGCAGCCGTTTCAGTAAGAGAAGGTAATACAGGATATATAGGTTTTTTGCAAGTAATCATTTTTTTGTGTAACACGTCATAGACGTCAAACACAGGGAAAAGTCCGGGACTGCCAAAAATAACTACCATCGCATCAATATTATCAAAATGATTTTCACAATAATCAATAATATTACCTAATTGTTCGGCAGTTCCGGTGGCGAGAAAGTCTATTGGGTTTGCAACAGACGAGCCAGGGAAAAGTAAGTTGAGCAAATCTTTTGCTTTCTCCGATTTTATACTTGGCACTTCTAATCCGTTTTCGGCGAGGGCGTCAGTTATCATTACTCCGGGTCCTCCGGCATGCGTAATTATAGCGATATTTTTACCTTTTAGTTCATGTTGTTGAAATACAGCGGCTACACATGCTAATTCTTCGCGTCCGTAGCATCTGACGATTCCGGCTTTTCTAAATAAGGCATTAACTGCGACATCTGGACTTGCAAGTGCTCCGGTGTGCGATGAGGCAGCTCTACTTCCCGCTTCTGAGCTACCGGCTTTGATGGCGGCGATTTTGCAACCTTTATTAATCAAAGACGTAGCATGTTTTAAAAGCATTTCCGGTTTCTTAACATTTTCTATATATAAAAGTTTGATTTTAGAGTCTGTTTCGGGGTTAAAAGTTTCGTCCATATATTTTAAGATGTCTTCTACTCCCATTTGCGCGCTGTTGCCTACCGAGTACACACTGTTGAATGTTAATCCCTTAGGTAACGATGACTCCATGATAAATACTGCGGTGGCACCAGAGCCGGAAATCATATCTATTCCTTTTGGGTCGAGTTTAGGAATAGGAGTTGTAAATACGCCGTTATAATTTGTATTCAATAATCCGATACAATTAGGTCCGATTAATGCTCCGTTGACGCTGTTTATAATTTCTACTATTTGTTTTTCTATTTTTTCTCCTTCATGACTTTCTTCACTAAAACCGGCAGAGAGGATTATAAAAGCGCGCGTGTTTTTTTCTCTGACCAATGTTTCTACCGTTTGTAAACAAAATTTAGCGGCAATAGCTAAAACTGCCAAGTCTATATTAGGTAACTCGTTGATAGTTTGATAACATTTCAATCCTTGTATCTCAGTTTCTTTTGGATTGACGGCGTATAATTGTCCATTAAAATTTCCGGCTATTAAATTTTTCAACACTTTTCCCCCTGGCTTGCTTGTCTCGTTGGAAGCTCCTACTACAACTATACTGCTTGGCGATAATAATTGTTTGTTTATCATGTTATTATATGTTAGAATTTATTATTATATCAAAAATTTGTTCTCTTACATTTAGCTCGTGCAATTTTTTGTTCATCATTTTGGGATGCACGCGATTAGATAAAAAAATATAAATAATATTGTGGGTTTTGCTTGCCCAGACGCATGTGCCGGTAAATCCGGTGTGTCCGAAAGATTTATATGATGCCATAGCAAAACCATATCCTCGTTGTGAGTCTGATACCGGCGAGGTAAAAAGGTCTATTGTCTCTTTATCAAAATATTTTACACCGGCATAAGTTCCCGAATTTAAAAGCATTTGAAATAAAATGGCGAGGTCATTGGCATCGGCAAACAATCCGGCATTCCCCCAAGTGCAGTTGTTGAGGGCGGCAGACTCATCATGTACATATCCGCAAAGAAGCTGTTTTCTCCAATATTTATCATCCTGAGTGGGAGTTATTCTATCTTTGTCAAAGCGCTCTAACGGACGAAACCCTATTGTTTGCATACCGAGCGGCGCATAAAAATTGTTTGCTAAAAAAGTTTCAAAGTCGGTATTTATTAAATTAGTGACTATTTTATATAAGACATTGAAATTGACATCACTATAATTATACGCTTTGGTGGTGTCGTAGTTAAGATTAAAAATATCTCTATAAATAGTGTCCATATAATTTTTGTTAAAAAATAAATCTTCGGCTACTTGAAGTGAAAAAGTAGTATCTTTTTCGGTAGCGAATAAATCTTTGTATCCGTCTTTTTTGGACTCGCGATGCACTATATATTTAGCAACCGGCATAAATGCCGGCAATCCGGTCTGATGTAGAAGGAAATCAGCGATTTGATGATTTTTAAATTTCAAATTTATTGTGTCCTGCAAGAAATATTTTATCGTATCGGTTAGCTTAAAGACTTTATTTTCATATAGTTTCATACAAATTAATGTAGTGGCAGCAACTTTTGTGATAGATGCAAGGTCGTAGAGGTCAGTGATTTTAGTTTTGATAGTCTTCTCATAGGTATGATGACCGAAGCTGTTGTAATACACAACATTACCTTGTTTTATGACTAATATTTGACATCCGGGGAATGCTCCTTCTTGAATTGCATTTTCTACAATAGAGTCTATTTTGGCAAGTTTTTTAGCGCTCA
Organism: Draconibacterium orientale; assembly: GCA_020719345.1. Lineage (GTDB taxonomy): Bacteria > Bacteroidota > Bacteroidia > Bacteroidales > DYQJ01 > DYQJ01. Next base: position 22,538 of record DYQJ01000017.1, read on the forward strand.
TCTTTGCCTCGATAGGAATTGTATATTTTAGTCGTTTGATATTATTTGTAATCGCTTTGTTATTTATTTTCAAGTCATTAGATAAATTAGTAACAAGTTTTGCGTCACTACTAAAAGCGCCGAATAGATATTGCGCGCACAAATTTTGGCTAATGGTTTTATTTTCAAAAACTTGAACTATATTATTACAATCGCTTAATAATTTTATATTTTGTATATTTTTAAAATTAACTATTAACGTTTTTATTTTTTTATTTTTTAAGAGAATTTTCAACTCGTTAATAAAAGTTGTATCTTTTTTATTATCAATAATATAATCGTTTATAGCGATGATAATATTATTATAATCTTTGGTGAGAGAATATTTGAAGTCGTTGATATTCTGCACATTTTTTATTTCTACTTTTGTATAAAAATTTAAAAAATTATTAAATTCGTGTAGTGAATCGCCGATAACTACGTTTAAAAAGTTTTTATAGACGTCAGTATAAGGAATTAGTAAATCATTGTTTTTCAATAAAATAAAAGATTTTTCATAAAATTTGCGAAGCGTAAATAAATTTTCTTCGGTCTTAGCAATATTATTTATGGTGTCAATATTTGGGTTTTGTATATAATTAGTCGCAGTCCATTTTTTAGCCATTAAGACTTTTTTGACTATTTTATCAAGTTCATTTAAAGATATTTTTTTATCTTCTATCAAGTTTCGTATATTTAGATGAGTAGATGCGAAGTCGTTATTAATAATAATTAAGTCGCTTGCAATTCGTAAACTATGCTCCGCAGATTGTTTAATATCTTTAAAATAAAGCGGTTCGGAGATAACCAATCCTTCAAAATCAATGTTTTTAGCGAGAAATTTTCTTAGTTCATTATTTTCTAAGTCATTATACGAAAAGTTTTGCACGATATTTTTATTTAAGACAATGGCTGCTATACCTGTTTGTGAAAGTTTTTTAAATGTATATAAAATGCTGTCTGTTAAGTTTAAAGTGTCTTTTTTAGTGTCAAAAAAGCAGTTAAAATTGTTGATAGAAAAAATAACATTATTGGAGTCAAGACAATATTGTAGATTTGCAATTTTATCAATAATAGAGTCTCGGCTCTGGTTGTTGAAAAAAAGATAGTTATTATCTGAATTAGTGTATGTGTCTGCGATATTGATTTCTTGTATGTTAATGGCTTTATTTTTAATTACTTTTGCAGAAAGCATAAAATACGTAGTTATCAATTCGTTGCTATTTTGTGTGGCTAATGTCAGATGACTCTCCGAGTTTTGATTTCTCTCGTAAATAAGTAGCGGTATTTTAGCTTGCGACTGCAAATAGTTAATAATTTGCAGTTTATCTGAATTATCAATATTTTCTAAAACAATTCCGCCGATATTATTTTTGATGATAAAATCAAGATTTTCTTTTGCGAGATTATTAGTATCTATTTTATATAAAATAAGTTGCGATATTTTTTCGTCTATAGAAAGTTTATCTAATACCGAGTCAGTCCATTTTTGCTTAATTTGTAAGAAGCTGATTTTTTTATCTACTTCAAAATTAAAAATATTTTTGCTGTTAGAGATAAAAAAAGCCAGCGCAAAAATCAAAATAAGTGCTAAAAATATATAAATAATTATAACATCTAATAGTTTTTTCATCTGTTTTTTATAACTTTGTGTAATAAATTCAAATTATACTCAAAACGGATATAATTTTAACTTTTATTCTTATGTAATTAAAACTTTGGCAAAGTTGCTGTTTATAGTATAGTTATCAAAAGTTAGACAAATATATAAATAATATTTTAAAGTTAAAAAAAAAGTTTTTTATTCTGTTTCTTTGCTCATTTCATTAATTATGTTCATTGTTTCAATACTCACAGTTGAAACTCTTAGTATTAAATCAATTACATGTAATTTATAGTCAGCAAATTTATAATTATTAAATTTTTCTTTTATTGTTTGGTGTTCGGGTGCTTTTTCTTTGTATTGGTCTAAAATCCACTCTATCGCACTTCTGTTACCAAGTTTATAATCATAAATAATTGCCGGAATGTTTAATAAAGATGTATTTTCATCAATTATTATTTCGTTGTCGGCTTTATTTATTTTTAATTTTGTTTTTGGGGTCTCTAATTTACCAAATTCTTTTATTTCAATTTGTTTGCACGGTTTTACAGTTTCATATTTCGTATGTAATAGAATTAATTTTTCGCCCCATTTTGTCCATTTTTCAAAATCTTTATAAAAAGGGATTCTTGGCAATTCACGTTTTAAATTGTGTTCATACTTAGTTCGGTAAATCGGATTATGCAAAACGGCATAAACATAGTTGAAAATATCTAATTTGGTTATTTTAAAATCGTTATAATATTTTTGAAATTGTTGTAAGCCCCAGTTTGTTAGGTTGTCGGTTTGTTTATTTTGATTATCATAAATATATAAAGGAAAACATTGAGCAGGATCCATAAAAAATTGATTTGCTGTAATTATATCTGAAATAAAAGTAGCATAATTCATTCTTCCTCCAATTAATGAACAAATTACCTTATTTTCAAAGAATTTATTTATTCCAAAAATTTTTTCATTTTGATAAATCCTATGAACAATAATTTTATCTAAATAAATATTTTTCTTTATAAAAGGGCGATAATGACAATTTATTATTTGTTTTTTATCATATTTAAGATTTGTTTTTTTGTTCAAATAATTTTCTAATTCCGAAGTAAATTTAATACTTCTATCAACAAAATCATTTATTTTTATTTTTTTATCCGAATTGTGCCACCTATCCATTTCTTGCTGATAAAATTTATAGAAGAATTTTATTTTCTCTTGCAAATTTTTCTTATCAAAGTCTAACACCCATTCGTCTCTTGCGGTACTCACTCCTAATGAATAAATTTTAAATACAGCACACTCATCTTCTTCTGTTTTTGCGAGTTTAGTTTCTTTGTTACAAAGCGGAATTAAAGTTTCCC
>DYQJ01000199.1 GCA_020719345.1 Draconibacterium orientale
AAAAATCAGTAAATTTGAATTTTGGTCACTATTTTTATACGCTACCAAAAAATTAATACGAGGTAAAATGAAAAAAATAATCTATCTGCTTTTATTATTGATATTTTATCAATTCAGTTATACACAAATAGATACGACAATGTATCGTATGGAGAAATATGATAATAGTTTTAGATTTGAAGACGGACTTTATTTAACTATCTATGAAGCTCAAAATAATTCACCCATAGTGAAAAATAAAATTATCTGTTCGCTTAACAGCCAATCACCAGATTTTTTTGATAAACTATTAGAAAAAGATAAAATATTAATTTATAACAACTCAGGACTTGAGCAGACGTTACAAAAACAAGATATCTGGGGATATGCAAATAACGGAATTTTGTATATCAACAAAAATAATGATTTCTGGAGAATCGGAGTAGCCGGTAGTTTGTGTCATTTTGTTGCTATAGAAGAAGTTTTTGACCCAAGTATAACTTATCCTTATACCTATGACGGTTATACGACTGTAAAAACTACGGAGATGGTGCAATACATATTGGATTTCAAGACTGGTGAAATATATTTATTTAACCCAAAATCAGTGGAGATACTTCTCATGCCTGCTCCGGAGCTGTATGACGAGTATCTTAGTTTGTCGCGAAAAAAGCGAAAAAATCTGGCTTTCGTTTATATACGAAAATACAATGAAAAAAATTCCACTCTTGTACCGGTTAAAAATTAAAAACTAATCAATTATTCATTTAATTATTCAAATAAAAGATGTTTACTTTATTAAAGAAAGAAATTTCCAGCTTTTTCAGTACGATAATAGGTTATATCGTAATTATAGTTTTTTTATTAGCTAACAGTCTGTTTATGTGGATTTTCCCCGGCGAATATAATATTTTGGAAAGTGGCTATTCCACAATAGATACCTTATTTATGCTTGCGCCATGGGTCTTTTTGTTTCTTGTACCGGCATTAACTATGCGCATGTTCTCAGAAGAACTACGTACCGGAACTATAGAAACGCTGCTCACTCGTCCTCTTAGAGACATAGAAATTATCCTCGCAAAATATTTTGCCGGTATTTTATTGGTATTATTCTCATTGTTACCTACTTTGGTATATTATTTTACTGTTGTTTATCTCGGTAATCCTATCGGAAATATAGATTCGGGAGGTACTTGGGGGTCTTATATCGGATTGTTTTTCTTGGCAAGTATTTATGTATCTATCGGAATTTTCACTTCCTCATTCACACAAAATCAGATAGTTGCATTTATCATGGCGATGATAATAAGTTTTTTCTTCTACATTGGTTTTGAATCTATTAGTGAACTCAGCTTTTGGGGACTGCTTGGCAATTTTATCAATAATATAGGTATCAACGTGCATTACTCTTCCATGAGCCGCGGCGTAATAGATTTGCGAGATGTTATATATTTTATTAGCGTCTCGGTGTTTTTTATCTTCGCTACACGAACTGTTTTGCAAAGCCGAAAGTGGTAAAATAAGTAATTAAGTAATTGAAAAATAGACGATTCATGTTTAAATATTTAAAACAAAAATGGTTATCTTATTCCTATCTCGGAGTTACACCGGAGCAGACTATCTCGGTTAAGAAACGAATCATTTTGACCAATCAAATAGCAATTATCTCTTTTGTTTTGTTATTAAGTATGAGTATTGACGACATGGGAGACATAGCATATTATAATATTTATTACTTTTTGAATCTGGCTTCCATTTTTTCTATTTTAACTATTCCTTATTTTAATAAAAAAGGTGGTTATAAGTTCACTGCGCTTTTGTTGGCGATTTTAACACCTATTTTTACTCTGATTTTTAGCACTTTATGGAAAATCGGCTTAACTAAAATGGACATTTCTTATTATTTTTACGGACGTTTTCTGTTAGTTGCATTGCTTATTCTCCCACTTATTTTAATTAATTATAATAGACGTATTGTTTTGATTATTTGTGTATTAGTCAATTTATTTTGTATTTTTATTTATGACGACTTTCATAACTTGCTTGGAGTAGGAGTAAAAAATATGCAGGAGATAACTTATGACGAGTATTTCAGTCTTAATTATTTTATTCTTTACCCAATAATATTGTTGTTGTTAGGATTTTACTTTCTCACTACTTTGAACATGAAATACGAGAAAAAAATATTTGTATTAGTAGAAGAAATGACCGAACAAAATGAAATCTTAGAACAAAATCAGGAAGAGATAAAAGCACAATTAGAAGAAATTACCCAACAAAGAGAGCGTCTCAAAAAAGCATTAGATGTTATCGCATTCAAAAACAAAAATATAACAGATAGCATAACTTATGCCAGCCGTATTCAAAATGCTATTTTGCCAAAACAAGATATTTTATCGGACATCTTTGCCGAATATTTTATTTTATACAAACCAAGAGATATCGTAAGCGGCGACTTTTATTTTGCGAAAAAAATAGATGATAAAATATATCTTTGTGCCGCCGACTGTACAGGACATGGAGTACCCGGAGCATTCATGAGTATGCTCGGAATCACGCTGATAGATGAAATTATCGGTACTCATAATATTGGCGGAGCAGCAGAAATATTAACTGAATTGCGAGTGCAATTAAAAAAAGCTCTTAATCAGTCCGGAATTCCAGGCGAACAGCAAGACGGAATGGATTTGGCGTTTTGCGTAATAGACATGCACAAAATGGAGCTTAACTTTGCAGGCGCAAATAACCCTTTATTTTACATATTTGCCAAAAATAATAACTTGCAGGTATATGCTCCTAATCGGCAACCCGTTGGAATTTACTACAAAGAAACCATTTTTACCGAACATTTAATAAATATTTCAAAAGATGACAAGTTCTACATTTTCTCCGATGGATACTATTCGCAATTTGGCGGACAAAAGAATTTGCCATTGAAAAATAAATATTTTAAAGAGATAATTTGTGAAATGGCAGAACTTAATTTACCGAAACAGCAAGAACTCTTAGAACAAAAACTGAAAAACTGGGCGGGAGAAAATCAACAAACAGATGATATTTTAGTCATAGGTATAAAAATTTAAGATATGGATTTACAAGAAAATAACTTTTCCTCTAAATTATTGAATGACGCAGTAACAGAATTTTCTAAGCTGCCCGGAGTAGGCAAAAAAACAGCGTTGCGACTCGTTTTGTATCTATTGAAACAAGACCTTAAAGATGTAAAAGCTTTTGGTAATTCTATTATCAAGTTGAAACAAGAAGTAAAAAAATGTAATGTTTGTAATAACTTGTCGGACACCGAAACTTGTGATATTTGTGCTAATCTTAAACGAAATAAAGAAATAATTTGCATCGTAGAAAACATACGTGATGTCATCGCTATAGAAAACACGCAACATTATTTTGGAACTTATCATGTCTTAGGCGGTATTATCTCACCTCTTGATGGAATAGGTCCAAACGATTTGAGCATAGAACTATTGGAGAAACGTCTGCAAAACAGCAAAGTAGTAGAAGTTATTTTTGCCCTCAATACGACGATGGAAGGAGATACCACATGTTTTTATATCAACAAACGAATAGCAAAATATGGAGTCCGAGTATCAACCATAGCAAGAGGAGTAGCTTTTGGAAACGAATTAGAATACACTGACGAGATGACATTAGGTAGGTCTATTTTAAATAGAATAGAATATAAATAATTGATAATCAAATATTAATGAAAAAAAATAAAATTATAAATATAGGATTTATTTTTATTGCAATAGTTTTTATTGCATGCGGAAGTAGTCTGGAGCAGATAAAACCTAAGGAAGATTACGAAACCGCACCCGATGTGTCGGTAGAAAATATGGAGAGTATATTTACTTCAAGTGCAAAAATGAAGGCAAAAATCAAGACCCCACTCATGCACAATTATGCCCGACTGACCCAACCATACACCGAGTTTCCCGAAGGAATATTAATATGGTTCTACGACGAAAATATGAACATTATTTCCAGCTTAACGGCTGATTATGCAGTATATTATACAAAAAAGAAATTATGGAAGGCAAGTAAAAATGTATATATCAACAATTTACAAGGAGGAAGCTTGCAAACAGATGAAATTTTTGGAGACGAGGTAGCCCGAAAAATATATTCGCTTCAATATGTAAAAGTCATAGACCGAGACAGTTCAATAATAGAAGGGAAGGGCGGATTTGTATCTAATTTTGAATTTACGGAATACGAATTTAAAAATGTGAGTGGTATATTGGAACAAGAAATAGATAGTAAGTAAATTATAAATTAAGAATTATAATTTGGCTTTTACTTGAATATCAAGTAGTTGTAAATTATAAATTCCGAAGTTATTTTTTTAATTTTACTAAGTAGAAAGTTAAAGTAAAAAGTTTGTTTATGGTAGTTTTTTTGAATGCTATAAAACGGCAACTTTGCCAAAGTTGAAATTACGAAACAATTATACTATAAACAGCAACTTGCCAAAGTTTTAATGACGAAACAATTTGATTATTAGTCATTCCAGCCGTCCATGTCTTTAATAAATTGGGGTTCGGTGAACATGTCTTTGTTTTTCTCCATCTCTTTAAATTCTTTGTTATCTTCTAATTCTAATTCGTCTTGATTATTTGGCACGCCGCCGGTGTATTCTATGTTCATTTTTCTTCCGTTTTCGTCGTCGCAGAAGTACCATTTTCCTTCTCTTTGTCCTTCTTCATATTTTCCGCTGATGTTTAAGACGCCGTTTTCATAAAATTTGTTATATGGTCCGCTAAGTTTTCCGTTTACGTATATAGAATGAAACATTTCTTGTCCACTATAATAATATCTTCTCCATACTCCGTCAAGGACTCCGTCTTTGTAATTCTTCTCTTCTAAAATATTTCCGTTCCAGTAATATATTCTGACAGCACCATTTAGTGTTCCTTCATTATATTTTTCGGACAAAAATAAAATACTATCCGATATGAAATATTGCCAAGTGCTGTCCTTTTTTTGGTCGTAATAATATCCCATGGAGACTCTATTACCTTTGTCATCGTATAATATGGCGCTTACTTTTCGGCTGTCGGTATCAAAGACGAGATTAGCTTTTAGTTTGCCGTTCTCGTAATATTTTCTAAACGTTCCTACGGGTTTGCCGTTGACAAAATTAATTTCCGATTTTACTACAGGGCTGTCTTTATAATATTCTACCCAGAGTCCTTGTTTTATGCCGGACATATCTGTCTGATTTACAGGACCGGAGTAGCTGGTGAATGCGAGTTCTTGTTTGATAGGTTTCGGAAGGAATAGGTCTTTGTATTCTTGTGTGGTGTCTTTGTAAATTTTCTCTATAAATTCGTAATAAAATTTTGCCTCTATTTTGTAGTCTAACGGTATTTTTTCTTCTAAGTTAGCAAAATAAAATGCACCTCTTGACAACATAGAGTCTTTCATCTCGGCAAGAAATGGCTCAAAATCTGGTCTTGCTATCTGGTCTTTATCTTTTGTAATGGCTTTATAAGTAGCGCGAATGGCAGTTTTCAATTTCGTATCAGCAACTTTATAATCAGTGGCTTTGTATATTTGAAATTTCGCAGCTGCATTATAATAGTAAGGTTCGGGCGTTTTGCTGTCTTTTTCAGAGTATTTTTCTGATTTCGCTATACAATCTTCGTATTTGCCGGAATTATATGCGGCGGCTATTTTTTCTACTTGTTTATTTTGTGCCGAGAGATACGGAAGATAGCAAATTAAAAGAAATGTAACAATAAAAATTCTTCTTTTCATATTCTATATATTTTATTAATAATTGTAAGTGAGCAATATATTTCAAGTAATATTATAAAGTTCAAAAATATTAAAAAATACAATATAATAAAAATAAAACAATATTATTTTAATAAAAATTAGCTAAGTTATTGTATAAATATATAATAATAGGTAGTCCTAAAAAGTGATGCTAAATTATTTTAAAATTAAATTAGGATAATTTTATTTATCAACTCCGAAAGGAGTTGCACTTTAATAACCACCGATGCAATCGGTGGATAAACAAAAAATAGTTACAACTCCGAAAGGAGTTGCACTTTAATAATTACTAACTTTAATAATTTTACTAATAACTTGTAAAACAATTAGTTAATCTATTTTGTATATATTATTTTGTTTAAGTGCAACTCCAATGGAGTTATTTTATTAATTCTTAATTTATAATTTACTTATTTGTTTAGGACTATCAAATATTTTTGTCTAAAAATTTGCTGTATTTATTTTTTCTTTATATCCTTGGAAAATAATATGAATGTGCGTTGAAAATTTAAAAATTAGTACAAAACTTTTAACAACAAATTAGTATGAGTAAAAAAATACCTAATCCAAATGGGAAAAAAGGAAACAAAGATCATCAGGATTTTATGTCTATGTTTTTGGAAAAACTCAAAGACTTATTTGGTAATTCACGTAAAGAATTTGAAGTAGAATTACAAAACGCAAAAAAAGGTACGCCGATGTTGCAGGCATAGACGAAAAAGGAAATGTTGTAGAACTTCACCAAGTAGGACGAACCAATAAAGATGGCTCGCCTGTTATACGAGAACGCCGAGCAATAGAAGATATTGAAAGGGCAACCGGATTAAAAGTCATTTTTCATGCCTTGTTAATTTTAATTTTTATTACAATATCCTGCATTTTAACTTACAATTTTGTTGTAAAATCCGATAAATCAACTACAAACAATCTTGAAATAAAATCAAACATAAGCTATGGGAAAACAAATTAATTTTTTTATGCTACCCGAAGATGTAGCAGAAATAGATGCCAAAGTCAAAGAACTCGGACTCTCCATAATAGCAGACCGAATGCCTACTGAAGAACTAATTGTATTAGACAGCTTAGTTAGTGAGTTCCAGTGTGTTTACCTTTTATTTGAAGAAAATTTAAAAAATATTAAGAGTAAATATTCTGAAATTAGAAACCATTATTGGATACATCCAATGCACATTCCTGCTTTAGAATATAGTAAATCTTTGAATTTAACAGAAGATAAATTAATTACACTTGGTAGAATATTCTACGATAAAGAATTTTACAATCAACAACATGATTATGTTCCTAAAAGTGAGATATTAACAAATGCTGTAGAAAAACTTTTTAGATGGTTTAAAAACAAATTTAAGCAAAAAATAGGAGGATATCCTGTTGGTAATTACACTTATAATTTTGCCAAAGAAACCAACTTTTCGCTAAAAACAAGTACACAAACATATACTATAAACTAATTGGTAGTGTAAATTTTTAAGTGATAAATTTTTTGAACCATATAAGGCATAT
>DYQJ01000200.1 GCA_020719345.1 Draconibacterium orientale
ATCAGTAAATTTGAATTTTGGTCACTATTTTTATACGCTACCAATTTTTTACCATTTTATCTTGTACCAACACGAGTCGCTACCATCTTTTTTATTTTTTTGTGTTTCCTCCAACGAGACCTCCGGTAGATTAGAGTTATTCGGCACAAAACGGCGCGACATCGCAACTATTATCCCTTTATCAAAGCTGCAAGGATATGGAGTCTTACATTCCATAACTGCTTCTTTTGTCTGCTCATTGTAGCTAACTAATTTATAATACCCTATCTCTCCGCCTCTGTGATTTAGATGATACGCCACATCTATACTTTCAAGTGCTTTCTTCAAACAATCTATCTCGGCAGGAAAAATAGCATTATCGGGAATAGATTTACCTATAGCAAACAAAGTATTGTCTCCTATCTTTTCAGCTATCTCGCTAAATGCTTTCAACCATTTTTCCTGCGGATACCACATGTCTATTTGCGGATTGACAATACCAAAACGCGACATTATCTCAAACATTTTATCTCTAAACAATTCATGCACTCCATTGACCATAGACAAAACGCCCTGACCATTGACTTCTACATTTCTATCAAACGGAATAAATTCTGCCATAAAACTTCTATTTATAAAAATTATTTTTAACTATATATTCATATACTTTATCATGCAAAAAAAATCTAATATCTTTTCCCGACTTTATCATCTCACGTATAAAAGTAGAAGATATTTTCAACAAAGGTGCTTCCAAAATAGTCATCTTTTGTGGAGAAAAAAACGGGGAAGACTTAATATCAAAATCGGGACGTCCACAAATCAAAAAATTATAATTGTCTATTATTTGTTGAAAATTTTTCCACTTATCAAAGTTCAACAAATTATCTGCTCCTAAGACGATAACAAATTCAATATTTGGATTCTCCAAAGAAAGATATTTCAATGTATCTATGCTAAACGATGGCTTTGGCATGTGAAATTCCACATCGGAGGACTTATATTTAGTCGTCTTTTCAATTGCGAGATTGACCATTTTCAATCGTTCTGTTTCAGCCAAAAGCGAGTCGGCATCTTTAAAAGGATTTTGCGGACTCACCACAAACCAAATCTCCTGCACCTCGGAAAATTCCACTATATAATTAGCCAGCATCAAATGTCCGACATGAATAGGATTGAATGAGCCAAAAAATAAAGCAACCTTCATAAATTAAGATTTATATTGTTGTAAATGTTTATTTATTAGCCAATTCGCATTATCTTCTTTCTTCGTATTACTCTCTTCTCTCAAATCTTCGCCAGAGTAAATAATATTGTGCAGAGTAGCGATGGTAGAAATTGCGCGTTGTCCCCAAAAAGTCTCAAAATTTGCTTGACATTCTCGGAGAGCTATCAGCATAGTTCGGTGATTGCCAAGCTGATAATTACCTATAAAATCGCGCAACTCTTGATAAATATCTGCCAGACATTCGGAAATAACTACATTCACTAATTGGCTATCTTCTAAATTATTGTTCTCATAAAAGCTAACCGTTAAATCATGCTCTCCAAGTTTGAAAGCCATCTGCTCTTGTAGATGATTATATTGCAACTCGGAAACAAACTGTTCCAACTCCTCTCCCTCTATCCTGCCATGCGAATTTAGTATAGCCGTCTTCAAATACAACAAGCTAAGTAGCTTTTGCGTTTTAGACAAAAAATCGCGTTTAGAGAATAAATTAACTTTTTCTATAAATCCACAATACTCACTTGCAATAGTAATAAGTTCAATAACATTCTTAGAGAACAGATAATCACGTAGTTTGTTACTCTTTTTCTTTTTATTATTTTTATCTTCCATATTTTTAATGTAAAAAAATATTTTATATGCAAAATTAAAAAAAAAAATATATTTTTGCCTCAAATAAAAATTATTTATAAAAAAAATAAACAAAAAATAATATGTCAGTTAGTATAAAAGATGATTTGGATAAGATTTTTATCGTAGGTGACCGAGTATTAATAAAACCCAAGACTCCGCAAGAAAAGACTAAGTCGGGATTGTTTTTGCCGCCGGGCGTGGAGCAAAAAGAGAAGTTACATTCCGGTTATATAGTTAAAGTGGGACCCGGATATCCCATTCCTAATACAAGCGATTATGACGAATCATGGAAACCAAAAGCCGAAAAAATAAAGTACATTCCGCTTCAAGTAGAAGTAGGTGACCTCGCTGTTTATATGCAAAGTGCAACTTATGAAATTCGTTATAAAGACGAAATTTATATGATAGTACCGCAATCTGCCATACTTATGTTAGTTAGAGATGAAGGACTGTTAAAATAATTTATCATGGAGACAAAAAAAATCGCAGGTTGGCTAATCCTTCACACCGAAAATACGGAATCACTAACTTATGAACTAAGAGAAGGGAAAAATTTTATTGGACGACAAGCAACTAATTACAAACCCGACATCGCAATAGCGGATACTTATGTTAGCCGTAGGCATGCAGTAATAGTCGTAAGAGTAAGTGCAAACTACGTTTACGAATATTTTATCGCAGATAATGCAGATATACAAGGTGCTCCAAGCATGAATGGAACTTATGTCAACGGCGAAACACAACGCATCACAGAAAACGCAGTCAAACTTAAAGACGGAGATACTATTCAAGTAGGCATGACCAAACTCGTCCTCAAAACCGCCGATGTAGCAATAGATGTGGAAAATGCAGTCAAACTCGTCAACAAGATGGAATATAAAGAAACCGTGGATTTTAACATACCCGCAGTTACGCTAAGAACAATAAAAAAGAAATAAGTTCAGTTTTAAAACTTGCCAAAGTTACAGATTTGACAACTTTTAAAAAGTTGTCAAATCTAATCAATCATCCATACATTACCATCTTTGGCATAAAGTGATACTCGCGCTTTGCCATCGGCAGTATTATAAATTATTATATTTTGCTCTTTTTCCATGTGTATAATTATTTTTTTAGTTTTACAATTTTTTTTATTTCCATATCAAAATCAGAAATAAAATTTTTATCTTGAATGACACGGTATTTTTCAAATTCGGTTTCAGCAAATGTTTTGGCTATCTCGGCAGTTATTTTGCCTGCATTTGTTAAAATTTCTTGTTCGTTGAATTGCAAAAAAGCATCAAGTTTTCGTATCCAATCTTTCATAAGCAGTATTTTACGATTATTTGCCTGCAATTCGGCATAATCTAAATACATAGTAACTATATGATTAAGATTTTTTAATTCCTCTTCGTTCAAATAATTTTTGGCAATTGAAACATCTGTTTTTCTAATTTTACCGTCAGGTGCGTTTTTCCATGTTGTTAGACCCATGTTTTGTTTTTCACTATCTGCACGTGTATAAATTATTTCGGCGGCAGTTTGGTTGGTTATTGCCCAATGCAATTTATTTTGAACAGTTGCAAAAAACATTTTTGTCTCTTCGCTGTCTTTGTTATAATCGGCGCTGCATTGTGAATAAATATCTGTAATTTTTTGATAAAAACGGCGTTCGCTGGAACGAATATCGCGAATACGGGCTAATTGTTCTTCAAAATAATCTTTTCCAAAAATATTATCCGGATTTTTCAACCGCTCGTCGTCCATTGTAAAGCCCTTGATTATGTATTCTTTGAGACGTTCAGTAGCCCAAATTCTAAAATATGTTGCCTGTGTTGAATTCACACGATAACCAACTGAAATTATTGCATCTAGATTGTAGAACTGCGTTAAATATGTTTTACCATCTTCGGCAGTGTGTGCAATTTTTGCACATACTGAAACTTCTTGTAATTCATTTGTTTGAAATATATTTTTCAAATGTTTTGTTACTACACTTCTATCAACTTCAAACAATTCAGCAATTTTTGCTTGAGTAAGCCAAATGTTTTCGTTGCGTAAAAATATTTCTACTTTTACTTTGCCGCCGGGAGTGGTATAAAGTAAAATCTCGGTAAACGAATTATTTGCGGATATTTGTTTTTTCATTTTTCTATTTTTTACTTATTAAACTTACAGATTTGACAACTTTTTAAAAAATTGTCAAATCTAATCAAATTTTACTCTTTTTTATTTCTTCTTCTATTTGTTTTAGTTCATATAGTTCGTTTTGGTCTTCTAATTCGGCTTCGTGTTGTTTACGGCGTTTGTCAAAATCGGTGTAAATTTTTGAAACAGTTAATTCCATCTGCTCTTTACTTACCGAACCCGCGTTGAGAAGAAGTTTTTTGTCTTGAAATTCAATTATTTTGTTCACATTTTCGCGCCAGAAATTCATGGTAATATCCAATCTGTTTTTGACTCTCAATTCGGCACTTTCCAAAAAGATGACGACCAAACGGTTGAGAGTATCAATCTCGTCTTCGGTTAAATAATTTTTGGCAATATAAATATCTTGTTTTCTAACAATTGAACCTTTCCATGCGGTTAAATTCATGTTTGGTTTTTCGGCGTTTGCTCTTGCTACTATTATTTCTGCAGATGTTTTACCGGTAACAGCGAATAAAAGTTTGTTTTGGGTCTCCGCAAAAAACATTTGCGTAGCTTTGTCGGTGCTGTCGTAGTCGCTGCTTAAAGCAAATAAATCGCGAACTTTTTGATAAAATCGTTTTTCAGATGCCCGAACATCGCGTATTTTTTCCAGTAATTCATCAAAATAATCTGGTCGTCCATCCGGATTTTTCAAGCGGTCACTGTCAATTACAAAACCTTTTATCATATATTCTTTAAGATTTTTGTTTGCCCATATACGAAATTGTGTCCCACGTTTGCCGCGAACTCTAAAACCGATAGCCAAAATCATATCCAAAGAATAAAAAGTTACTTCGTATTCTTTGCCATCGGCGGCAGTTGTTAAGTAATTCTTAATAACTGAATCTTGATGTAACTCTCCTTCTTTCAATATATTAGATATGTGCATACTAATATTTGGAACAGAGGTGTCAAAAAGGTCAGCAAGTTGATTTTGATTCATCCATACATTGCCATCTTTGGCATAAAGTGATACTTTTGCTTTGCCATCGGCAGTATTATAAATTATTATATTTTGCTCTTTTTCCATGTGTATAATGATTTTTTTAGTTCCATTTCAAATCTGTAGTTTGTATGTTAAAGATTATCAATTAATTCTCTTAAACTACATTTATTTCATGTTTTCCGTAAAATGCTCTGTAATTTTGAATTACTATTTTTTGTATTTTCATTAGTTATTAATTTTTAAAATTTTAGTGAACTTCTTTACCTTCTATTATTCTTACTTCCGGCACACTATCCATGTAATATAAACGCTGACGAACAGCATGTTCTGAGTGATAAAGTTTATTGAAAATTGAGGTAATATGTTGATAATTAGTTTTTATATGTTCATCGTTAGCTTTTAATTCTTGATTATTGGCAAACGGTAAAGGAATAATAGATGCGTTAATAAATTGCAAAATATTTTTATTGTGTGTTTTTAAACTCTCTTCAAAATACAATTCATAAACACAGCCATCTATTATTTGCTCAAAATAACCACTAATTACGGATTCTTGCGGCATATATTCTTTTATAAATAAAATATAATCTACCAATATCTCAAACGGCTTTTGCTCAATGGCAGAAAATTGAGGAATCGGGATTAATTCAACAAATTGTTTTATCCATCTAAAAGCACCATCGCCTAAGCCAGAAGATATAAGAGCAAAATAAAAATTGACAAGTTTGGAATTTAAAAACGCTAAAACATATTTATCAGCATCTGGCATAAAATAACAAGTTTGATTTGTCATATAACCAGATTCATCCCACGTAAAACAACTTTCTTTTGTCATTTCAGACCAGAGAATTTTATTAGTTTTTAAAGAATTATAATAAGCACAATGTCTAAGTTCCCACCAATAATCTCCCTGATTATCCCTATTATATAACCCTTTCCCCTTACCTTTTATATTATCGCCGATGTTTTTCAGGTGTTTATAAACTGCAGGGTATTGTTTTTCAAAAAATATTTCTGCAACTTCTCCATTCCTATTCTGATTTGTCCAACCTGCTTTTATACTAATTTGATATAAATTTGCAAATGAAATATTATATTTACTAATATCTTTTCCTCTGATTATTGGAACAATAATATTAATACTGTTTTTATCATCTGCTATTAATTTATCTTTGGTAGATTCGTCAATTATAAAAGCTTGATTAAATCCATTTAATATTCCCATGTAAATTTTTATATCCCATTCTTTCAACGGTTTACCTATTTTTTCTATTTGTTGTTTAATAAATATAGTTTTATTATCGGAAACAGTCCACGCTTGTGCAGTTAAATTATTAAGAATGATTTTATTTTTCTCAAAATAAATATGTAAAGGTGTTTGTTTTGTAAAATCTTTATTAATATGACACGCCAAAAAATTGTGGTTTTCAATTTTGTCGTTATTTTTTTGCACAAAAATAATATTAGTATCCACCGTAGCACTATCAAAAACTTGATAACCAGCGAAATCAATCAATTTAATAGGAGTTGTTTTTTCGGCAAAAAAAGTTCTAATTTTTTCTCCATATCCTGCACGCATCCATTTATTTGAAGTAATAAAGGTTGAAATTCCATTTTGTTTTAAAATATTAAAACCTTTTTCGTAAAAAAGAGTATAAATATCTCCTGAGCGTTCAAATGTTTCAAAATTTTGATTTTCATATAAATTTGCCAATGTGCCACCATATTTTTGCAGTTGAATATACGGTGGATTTGCTATTACAATATCAAATCCCCCAATATCAAACACTTCTTTAAAATATAAGTGCCAAAGGAAATATGGTCGTTCAGTTTTTGTTTCTAATATTTCTAATTTTTTTTGTTTATCTTTCAAAGTTTCCAACATTAGATTAAATCGGTTTGTTTCTTTTGTTTCGTGACTTTTTTCAATTAATTTTTGTTGTTGTTTTATATTGTTTTTATATTTTTCAAGCTTATAATTAAGTGTATCTTGCTGTATTTTAATATAATGATGTAAAGTTTCTTCATGTATTTTCAAATTATATCTTATATGTTGCAAAAGATAATTATCTATTTGTTTATTAATATTTTCTTTCGTTTGTTTATCTGTAGTGTTAAAATATCTTTTTGTCAACTCATTTAGTTTTGGCTTATTATTTTTTATAAAATTAAAATTTATTTGTGCATCTATAGGAAGGTTAGTAAATATATTAGTTTGAGCATTTTCTAATTCATATTTTATTTCTTCTTCTTTAATGATATGGCTCAAATCTATTCCCTCAAAACTTTCCAGCAAACTATTTCCTTGCATAATTTTATAAT
>DYQJ01000201.1 GCA_020719345.1 Draconibacterium orientale
ATTAACACAAGAACAGATTGATGATTTATAAAACGATTGAAAATAAAAGTGCTAACATACAACATGCGATAATTGCCTGTTTCGGTGGTAGTTGTGTGCGAAAGTGCAAAAATAAACAAAAGTAGAAAATTAAAACGAACGTGCGGACACTCAGGCAACTACGCATCGTTGTTTTTCGTTATGCACTGTAATAAATCGACATTCGAAGACATTTTATTTTCCGATAGATTGTAAATTTTTGCAAATTAAACATCAAACATTATTAAAAAGGTAATCTTATGAAAAACTTGTTTATTATATTTTTTATAATAACTTTAACTATAAAAGTTAGTTCGCAAACCACAGAAGAAGGACTTGTAAAATGGTACACCGTAGAAGAAGGGTTTAAATTATATGCAGAAAGTCCTAAACCGATTATCATTGACGTATATACGGACTGGTGCGGATGGTGTAAGCACATGATGAAGACAACTTTTTCCAATCCGAACATTGCAAATTATATTAATACATATTTCTATCCTATTCGTTTTGACGCAGAAACAACTGATACTATAATTTATAAAGATAAAAAATACACCAATCCTTCTAAAAAAACACATGAGTTAGCTATAGAATTATTAGATAATAAACTTAGCTATCCTACGATAATTTTTTTTGATAAGAAAGGAACAAAAAATAATCTGCCAGGGTATCTTGACGTACAAGACATAGAACCTGTGCTTGTCTATTTTGTGGAAGATGTAAACAGCTATGCTAATTTTCAAGACTTTAATATTGCTTATATGTTTGCTTTTCCTAATGTGTATAAAGAAAAAATCAAAGAACTTACGCCGGAACAAAAATTAGATACTCTGGGAACAATAAAATGGATAAGCTTTGAAGAAGCAGAAAAACTGAACAAAATAACCCCGAAACCATTTTTTATTGATATTTATGTCAGCTGGGTAATTTCAACGAAAGTTCAAAAAAATGCAATCTATAAAAATTCCATAATTGCAGAATATCTAAATACCAATTTTTATTGTATAACTCTTGACGCTGCCGAAAAAAATGATATTACTTTAAATGGGGTAACTTACAAAAGTCTGGGAGCAGGACAACCGCATCAACTCGCCGTAAATCTAAGTCAATCCAGATTCATTTTTCCGATGTCAGTATATTTGACTACTAATTATGAGATAATTAATGTAGTCCAGGGCTTCTATTCGGCTAAATCATTAGAACCCATAATTAATTATTTTGGCACAGAAAAATATAAAACTATTGATTTTCAGGAGTATAACAAAACTTTCGTTGGTAAGATAAAATAAATAAAATAAAAAATATTTGAAAATTAAATCTTTTTTTATATTTTTGCAAAATAAAAATACTTTATAAATAAACAAGATGAAAATTCTCGTATGTATAAGTAATGTCCCTGATACAACTACAAAGATAAAATTTGTAAATGATTATGAATTAGACAAAACAGGGATACAATGGATAATAAATCCATGGGATGAATTAGCACTAACTCGTGCATTAGAATTGAAAGAAGCCTCAGCCGGCGCAATAAAAAAAATTACGGTAATCAATGTGGGAGCCGCAGAGACCGAACCGACTATTCGTAAAGCCCTTGCAGTAGGTGCAGACGACGCTATTCGTGTTAATATAATTGCCAAAGATGCCTATCAAACAGCTAAACAAATCGCCGAAGCAGTTAAAGACGAAAACTACGACCTTATACTAACCGGCGTAGAATCAAGCGACTCCAACGGAATGGCAGTAGGAGAAATGCTCGCCGAACTTTTAAATATTAACTCGGCAGCATCAATATCGGGAATAAATTTTGATAAATCCTTATTTACTATCAAACGTGAAATAGATGGAGGAACAGAATTATTAACTATCAAAACCCCATTTCTCGCAACTGTACAAAAAGGTATCGCTATCAATCCGCGGATACCGGCAATGCGTGGTATCATGCAAGCACGAACAAAACCACTTAAAGTAGTAGAACCTAAAAACATTTATAACTACGTGGAATATACTGATTATGAACTCCCGAAACCTAAAGGTAAATGCAAAATGATAGCCGCAGACAACGTAACCGAATTAGTTAATCTCTTACATAATGAAGCTAAGGTTATTTAATTATTTTTTCTTTTTATAAACTTTAATACAGAATTAATTATGATTTTAACATATATAGAAAACTGGGAAGGTAAGTTCAAAAAACTAAGTTACGAATTGGTGTCATATTCTTACGAATTAGCTAAAAAATTAAATACCAAAGTAATAGCGCTTTCCATTGGTAATGTCAATAATGACGAATTAACTTTGCTTGCTAAATACGGCGCACATAAAATAATCACCGTAAAAAATCAACAACTTAATATATTAGATAATAAACTCTTTGCCGAAGTTATTACTAATGTAGCACAAAAAAACGAGGCAACTTGTATCATACTCGCCAACAACACAACAGGAAAAGCTATCGCACCTCGACTATCTGTAAAATTGCAAGCCGGATTAGTCGCCGGAGTAGAAAGCATACCTACAAACACACAACCTTTTACAATACGTAAAAAAGTGTACACAGGAAAAGCGTATAACAACGTAATTGTTAAAACGCCGAAAAAGATTTTAACGCTATTTCAAAACTCATTTGGGCTGGTAGAAAATCCGCAAGAAGCAAATATTGAAAATTTGGACATCAGTACAGCAGAATCGGAAATAAAACTTATCGAAGTAAATAAAGTAACAGGAAAAATATTATTGCAAGATGCAGAAATTGTCGTATCGGCAGGAAGAGGACTCAAAGCACCAGAAAACTGGGGCATTGTAGAAGACTTAGCTAAAATTCTAAATGCCGCTACTGCTTGCTCAAGACCTGTATCCGATGAAGGGTGGAGACCACATAGCGAACACGTAGGACAAACCGGTAAAATAATTGCTCCTAATTTATATTTTGCTTTAGGAATATCCGGAGCAATACAACATTTAGGAGGAGTAAGCTCTTCTAAATGTATTGTCGCTGTCAATACTGATAAAGATGCACCTATTTTTGAAGCCGCAGACTATGGTATCATCGGCGATGTAAGAAAAGTTATCCCAGAACTCATTGTTGCTATTAAACAGACAAAAAAATAGTCTGAAAAGTTGAATAAATTTGTTAAAAATATATGCCGCAAGTGCGAAATACCAAGACTACACTATGGAATTTCGCATTTGCGGCATATACTTTTAAATCATTGAAAATCACAATAATTATAGTGCCAAACCAAGACTTTTAAAATCTGAGCTAACTTTTATATTTTGTTTGCTTATGTTAGTTGCACTATATTGGTACTTAAGTATGGCATCGCCTTCCTTATCGGTCTCCGTAACAAATGAAATCCCTGCTCCCTTAGTGATTAGATTAGACTTGGCAGTAACGATTAGCACGCTTTTATCTCCTATTTTGGAGATTACTGTCTCCAAATCGCCACTTTTATCTTCGCTAATATATAAAATATGACAGTTCGTAACATCATCTATGGTTGTGGCTTTGGCTGCTACATTTTGTCCATATACGGGATTACCTTTGGCAAAATTATTTATCTCATCCACTATATCTGCTTGTCCTAAGACTTTAATAACAATATCTCCGGTTTGATACTCGGAAGGCCAACCAAGCTGACGAGTGAAATTGTAAACAAATATCGCCTGGAATTTGACATTTTGCGATAATGCACCAAACACTGAAATTAAAATTATTAGCAATAAAAAACTCACTTTTTTCATAACGGTTAATTATTTGTTTTGATATTTAATTATTATTTTTTTAAAATAGTTTCATAAGATTTAGAGTCAGATATTATTTCTACTGCCTTCAAATAAGCAGCAGAATGCTTGTTTACTATTTGGTGATACTCATTTGTTGTCCACAAAGTCTTAGCTATTAACGCTTTTATTTGGTAATTTATTTTATTATCATAGGACAAGAACTGCTCTAAGGTCAAATCAGCACATTCTTTAGATTCTTCTTTCGCAAACTCTACGATTTCATTATATATACTCTCATTTACAACAAAATCTGTGTCAAAGTCTTCAAATTTGGAATATTTCGATAATAATATTTCGCGGTTGCTATCTACATACTTGTAAATAAAACTATTAAGAACTCCATTCTTTATCAAATTACTATAAAACTTAGGCAAATCAGTGCTGTCTAACGGCACAAAAACATCGGGCATAATACCACCTGCTCCATAAACAACTCGTTTATTTTTAAGCGTATAATATTTTAATGAGTCAATAAATTTTATGCTATCAGCATGCATCATTTCGCCGGAAGCATATCTGTTTATGATATCTTGACGGTAAGCATCGGTCCCTTTTTCATAAGTTTTTTGAATCAGACGACCAGTAGGGGTATAGTATCTGGAAATTGTCAACCTGATAACAGAGCCATCGGTTAAGGAGTATGGTCTTTGTACCAGTCCTTTACCAAAAGAACGCCGACCTACAAGAACACCGCGATCCCAATCTTGAATAGCGCCGGATAAAATCTCACTTGCCGAGGCAGAACCCTCATCTATCAAAATTACAAGACGACCTTTTCTAAAGCTGCCACCACCAGTTGCACTATATTCATTCTTCTTGCTGTTTTTACCCTCAGTATAAACTATCAACTCATTGTTATGCAAAAACTCATTAGCCATGTTTACGGCAGTCGTTAAATATCCACCGCCATTATCCCGCAAATCTAATATTAAATGTTTTACCTTTTGGGGGTCTAATTTCTCTAAGGCAGATTTAAACTCGGCAAGTGTGGTAGCCGAAAATTTATTCATCCTAATATAAGCAATATCCTCCGTTACATGATAAAAAGCGTCTATGCTGTAAATAGGTATTTTATCGCGCATCAGCGAAAATTCTAATATATCTGAATCGCTTTTGCGTTTAACAAATAACGTCACATTTGAACCTTTACTGCCTTGTAATAATTTCTTAACTATTTCATTATTAACACCATTGCCGGCTATATATGTTGTATCTACTTTTACTATTCTATCACCAGCTTTTATTCCTACTTTTGCTGCAGGTCCATCCGACATGGGAGAAATAACAACTAAGGTGTCTTCCAAAATATTATAATAAATTCCAACACCTTCAAAACTGCCTTCTAACTGCTGATTTACCTCTGCAACGTCTTTTTTATCTATATAAGTTGAATGAGGATCCAAATCTTTTAAGGTGTTAATAATAACTTTATTAACCATTTCTTCTATATTGGTAGAGTCCACATAATAACGGTCTATATATTTGAAAACTTGTTGTAGTTTATTGAAATATACATCATTGTCTTGTGAATATACTGAAAAGAAGGATAGCGAAATACACAAAAAGAGAATAATTATTTTTTTCATAATATATTTATTAAGAATACATACTTATTAAGAATACTACAGACAAAATTAAGTATAATATTTAAGAAATAAAAATTTTTAGCAAATATTAATTTTGCTTCTTATAAACTTTCTTTTTCAATTTTTGATTTTCCTAAAATAATTCTTAATTCTTAATTCCTAATTCTTAATTTTTTTCTTATCTTTGTGAAAAAATAAAAACGATGACGAAGAAAAAAATACAATGGAACGAAGGTTTGGTGATGTTTACTTTTGGACTAACTCGCTTAAATACCAGAGATATGGCGTTACTTGTAGATTGGCAAAATACCAACGAAGATTTGAATGATATTGATTTACAGTATTTAGAGAAATTAAGAAGTCGTGACGAGTCAGAAATTGATGCGTGGAACGAAGAAGAACTTAAAATGAGATATTTATCATTTATTGTTGATTTTGCCAATTATACAAACAAAGACCACGAGTATAAAGTATATTTTGAACGTTTGTGGAAAATTAATTATCACGCAAAGACGCAGAGACGCAAAGCAAATTAAACCGTCTTTTTATTATTGCGGTAAATACTTCATTTTCAATATTATTTTTAAATTGAATTTCGTCGTAAAGGCGGTTTATTCTTATTAGTCCCGTTCCAAGTCCAGAATATGGCAATAAGAATTGGGCTATAGACTGTAGAGTCGGGTTTCGTGGAATTGAAATTCCTGTTAAAATATTTTCAACGGTTAAAGAATTCGGTAATTTACCTGGACTTATTATTTCAATGCGATTAGGAAAAATAAATACCTTAACAACCGAATTAATAAAATAGTCTCTGTGAATTAGTGCATTGACGAGCAACTCTTCAAAAACTTCGGCTGGAATTTCCAATTCCGGCATGCTATTAAAACTCGTTCCGGTTTGTTTCTTATGTATATTGCGAATTATAAAATTCATTGATTTGTCAAATACTTCTTTCAAATCGCCTGTAATATCCGATTCTTTATCTAAATAATTTGTTGACGAAGCATCGTTATCTGCAAATGCGACACATTTAATCGTAAACAAGGGTTTATGTATCTGTGTGTTTTTTCCAAAAAGTAATAATCCTGTTAGCGTTAAGTTCTCATTTTTAATCAAAATAGAATTTTCTGCAAGTTTCTTAACATCAAATGCTAATTCCGAGACAGTTTTTTCATACCTTTTTTCAATATATTTGTTAAATTTTTCCGTATCAAAATCGGTATAAGTTGTAGAATGAATGATTTGTTCGTCGGCAAATAAATTTTTTCCTGCTTGTAGCAACCTTGACAATTCTTCGTTTGAAGTTACTCGGCGTTTGTCGGAAGCGTTTTTTATCCAGATGACTTCGTTCTTATCTTTGTAAGGTTTGTTGCAACCTTCCGGAATTTTAAGAAGCATAATAATTTGTCCGTCAATTGCTACTTGCTGTGTTTCAATAAATAATTTGGGCTTAATGTTGTTATTTGCTGCATTTACAACAAATTCATTATGTTTTAAAATTTCTTCAAACGTAAGTCCGTTAATATTTCCGGTTTTATCTTCTATACCTATCACTATGGTGCCGCCATGTAAATTAGCAAACGCCACCATCTCCTGCGAAACCGAATGCGAGTCCTTCAGGCGTTCTTTGAATTGAACTTTGCTATTTTCTCCTTTTGCTATTAATTCAGTAATTTCTAATACTTCCATTGCATATATTTTTGTTTTCTCTCTTTAAATGCGTTTTCGCCACCTTCAAGAATTTTAATTATCTCTTTTTGAATGTTTTTATTATCAATGCCGGCTAATAAGATATTTATTTTATGTTTTTTTGGCATGTTTCATTTATTAGGTTACACTTCTTTGCGAAACTTTGCGTTTT
>DYQJ01000202.1 GCA_020719345.1 Draconibacterium orientale
ACTAAAAAGCTAACTACTTTATTATAAGTGTTTTAAATATTCTCCGAAACGTTAGATAGTATAGATAAAAAATTATTTGAGTGTGACACCAAATACACAGAAGAATTCTTTTTTATGCGGGTTAAAAATAATAGAATTATAAATCGGTACGCTAAAATTATCGGTTATTTTTATCTCTTTAGAAGCTTTAACTCCCATGTTTACAACTGCAAACTCCGAAGCATAAAATCCTTCATAAGGAGATACTCCTACAAATGGTGCTATGCCGACTCCTTTCACATCAAAGTTGTATCCGAGTTCTAAGTATGCCGAATAATTGTTTTCAGCTTTGTCGTTTTTATCATCACCATAAAAAAGAACACTTGCTTTTGCGGTGAGAGGTAAAAATTCAGGGGCATACGCTAATTCTAAGTCCAAAATGTGTTCAGTTGTCTCATTATCGTAATCAAAATAATCATTAGTTCCCCAATAATAATCATAAGCGGTAAGTGAAACTGCCCCCAAAGTTGCTCCAATGTAAGGGTCAAACTCTATGTAACTTGCATCTAAATTAGTAGAGCCAAAACTTCCTACATAAAAACCTTTAAAAGAATAAGTTAATAAGGGCTGTATATTAAAAGCTTTGTCCGAATACATGCCTCTCCATACGTAAATATTCACAAAATCTGCTGACAGCGAAAACGGACTCTCGGTATCTTCCTCTTGTGCTATCAAAGGATTAATGGATGAAACGAAAAACAAAATTACGACGAGCAAAAATAATTTTACACTTTTCATATATTTTTTATTAAATTTGTATATAATTTCCGTAAATGTAATTATTTTTACAAAAATTAATATTTTTTTTTAGTTTTTTTATTTTTTTGTGGAACAAAACATATTTACTATCTTAAAAATGACGATTTGCGATATAAAGAACGATTTTTTTAACACGCTTCTGAAAGAAGAAACCGAGAAATTAAAGGCGTCTTGTATAGAAATAAAGCATAATAAAAAAGTTATGCTTCTCAAACAAGGGGCTCCAAGTCCTAATATTATATATGTGAAAAAAGGGTACGTTAAAACATACTTAGAGAATAAAAATAACATTATTCTGTCAGTAGTGCGAACTGGAGAAATAGTGAATGTTAATGAAATTTTTTCTAACTACGCATATTTTAGTGCCGTAACAATAAACGAAACCGTAGTTTGTAACATAGAAAAAAATATTATCTCCTATTTTATGAAAAACAATCCACGTTTTTTGGAGCAATATTTTAAACTGTTAAACAAAAATTGCACCTACAACTACAATAAATTTGTTTGTCTTACCAATCACAAGATGTTGGAGAGAATGGCTAAGGGATTGTTATATTTGTCGGCGGTATATGAAACCGAACATTTTGAACTACTGCTCTCCCAAAAAGAATTAGGAGAGCTGACCAGCATGACTGACGAAAACGTTGTGCGAACACTAAAAGAACTTACGAGAATGAAAATAATTAATAGAAATAAAAAAAATATAGAAATTTTAGATAAACAAAAATTACAAGAAATAAATTAATATATTATGAAAAAGAACTTTTATTTTGTGCTGCTACTTGCAGTGGTTTTGTTGTACTTCTCTTGCGCCGAAACCGCAAAAGTCACAACAGGTTTTCCATCAGAAGTCCCCATAGCGGGAAATTTGACCTTCAACTTTGACTATGACGTTGTCGAGTCTGTTGAGTGTAATAAATGGGATTCTACTGAGTACATTATCTTTGAACCCGAAATCAAAGGACGTTTCAAATGGCTCTCGCCTCGCAAGCTCATCTTTTCGCCTTACAAATATCTGACCCCGGCAACCGAGTATAAAGCAACGTTCAATAAAAAAGCATTTAAAGACTACGACAAAAAAATAGATAAAACATCATTTGTCTTTAACACTGCATTTTTGAAGTTTGACAAACTATCAGGTTACTGGACAACCAACGAATATGAGATATATCAACCTTTCGTTGTCTTAGAGTTGAACTTTAATTACCGCATCAATCCTGCTGATATAGTGGAGCATATCGTAGTAGAAATAGATGGTGTACAAAAAGATTTTAAAATATTGAAAAAAGATATTTCTAAAAATCTATCTATTTATGTAACTGACATCAGCTTGGAAGATAAAGAAATGAATATCAAAGTTACTACCAAAAGCGGACTACCCGGATATGACGTACAAACGACAATCAAAGAAAATATAAGTCAAGAAATTAAAATTCAGTCCCCGCTAAATTTTTTGATAACCGCTTCTTACGGAGAACATGATGGATTTGCCGGCACAATTTTTATTGAGACCTCACAAGAAATAAATGCTGACAAATTGGATACATACATTTCTATCTCTCCTAATGTAGAGTTCACCGTAGAAAAAAACGGACTCAGCACAATAATAACAAGCAAAGATTTTGAAATAAGCAAAAAATATACTGTCACTCTTAAAAAAAACGTCACCGGAATACTTGGCGGAGTGCTTAAATATGACTATGTTAATGAAATACAGTTTGGCGAATTAGATGCCGCTATCAAATTTGTGGACAAAAAAGCGGTCTATCTATCTGCTAAAGGTGAGAAAAATTTGCAATTATATCTCGTCAACGTGCCTCAACTTAATGTCAAAGTTACAAAAGTTTATGAAAATAATATTATTTCTTATCTTGGGACAGGTTATTATTACTACGACTATTATTATGACATCTACGACTACGACTGGGGATATGGAGACGAACATCCGGGAACGTATGGTGACGTGGTATATGAAACAATAATAGACACTAAAACACTACCAGAGAATGGAAATTTTCGACTATTTAATTTTAATATACAGGATAAACTAAAAGATTACAACGGTTTGTACGTATTAGAGCTAAACTCGGAAGACGACTATTGGGTACGAAAACGTAAAATTATTGCTCTCTCCGACATAGGATTAATTGTGAAAAAAGGCATTAATACGATAACGGTATTTGCCAATTCTATCAGCACTGCCAAAGAACTGCCGGGAGTAAAAATAAAATTCGTAGGCAAAAATAATCAAGAGATAACAAGCAAAATCACTGACGATAAAGGCGTAGTAGTTTACGACTTAACTGACCTCAAAGCCGAAAATTTTGAAACAATGTTGATAACCGCTTCATTAAACAATGACTTCAATTACATACATTTTAGTCGTTCACAAATAAGCACTTCCAATTTTGAAGTAGGCGGAAGCAGTATCAATACCGCAGGATACGATGCATTTATTTATCCGCAACGAGATATTTACCGTCCCGATGAAACTATTCATCTATCTGCAATAATACGTGATGCTCAGCTTAAAACTCCCGCAGAGATACCCGTAGTCATGAACGTACTCGCACCGAACGGAAATATTTACAAGACGATAAAAAAGACGCTTAATAAATCCGGCTCCTTTGAGACCGAACTATATATTCCGGCAGATGCAATGACAGGAACTTATTATTTTGAACTTTATACCGCAAATAAAATATTTCTCTCCTCAAAAGCTGTCATGGTAGAAGAATTTATGCCCGACCGCATAAAAGTAGAAATAGAATTAGAGAATGAAAATCAAAAATTAGAAGAAGAAGCCGTATTGAATATTACAGCCACTAACCTTTTTGGTCCTCCGGCGAAAGACCGTAAATACGATGTAACTCAATCTTTGTACTTAAAATATTTTACCCCTAAGGAATATACCGATTATAACTTCAACATCTCCGACCGAAGAGAATATTTTGATGCTATAAAGCGTGAAGGAATAACCGATGAAAACGGACAATCTACCGAAAAATTTACCATAGATAAAACATTTGCGAACATGGGAATTATTCGCGCGAACTATTTTGTCTCAGTCTTCGACGAAAACGGCAGAACGGTCAACAGATATATCAACTCGGACATTTATACGCAAGATGTATTCTATGGCATAAAATATCCGGAATATTATAATAAAATCGCTACTCCGATGACATTCAACTTGATAGCATTAGATAAAGATGAAAAATTGTTGTCAAATACTCAAGCACAGATAATTATAATAAAACATGAATACAATACCGTCCTCGCAAAAGACGGAAGCTATTACCGTTACAAATCCGAACATAGTGAGGTAGTATTGAAAGATGAAAAAATAACTCTCAACGGAACTTCTACTAATTTCGTCTTCACACCTGAAACAACGGGACAATATGACATAAAAATTTCTAAACCCGATGTCCCTACTTACGTGGTTTGCAGCTTCTACGCATACGGAAAAGGTGCAACTACAAACAACGCATTCAATGTAGATACCGAAGGAAAAATTGACATAGAATTAGATAAAGAAAAATATAACGTAGGAGAAAAAGCTAATGTCCTGCTTAAAACGCCTTTCTCAGGAAAAATATTAGTTACAATAGAAAATGATAATGTCGTAAAATATTTCTACTTAGACAGCGATAAGAAAACCGCCAGCTTTGAATTGGAAATATTAGACTCATATATTCCTAATGTCTATATTACAGCAACATTATTTCGTCCGCACACCGTATCCGAACTCCCGATAATGACCGCGCATGGATTTGCGCCTGTAATATGTGAAAATCCAGACAATAAATTACCTATTGTTATCACTGCTGCCGAAACTTCTAAATCTAATACTAAGCAAACAATAAAAATAAAATCAAAACCTAATACTGCAATCACGCTTGCGGTCGTAGATGAAGGTATTTTGCAACTCACCGGTTTTGAAACACCTGACCCGTATCAACATTTCTATCGCAAACGTGCTTTAAATGTGCTTAGTTACGACATATATCCGTATCTGTTCCCCGAATTTATAAGCAAAGACGCACTAAAAGGAGGAGACGGAATGTTTGACCTCTCTAAACGAATAAATCCACTTACAAATAAACGCGTAAAATTAGTCTCATTCTGGAGCGGAATAATAGAAACGGACAGCGAAGGAAATGCAAGCATTAATATAGAAATACCCCAATTCTCCGGCTCACTTAGAATAATGGCAGTAGCTTACAAAGACGCTAAATTTGCCTCCGCCGAAGCTAACATGACCGTAGCAGACGACATCGTTATTAGCACCGGACTACCACGATTCCTCGCACCTACTGATGAAATAGAAGTACCGATAACTATCACTAATACAACTGATAAGACCGCTAATTGTAAAGTTAATATTCAACTAAGCGATAATCTCGAAATACAAGGAACAACAACAAACGAAGCAACTATCAATGCGAAGCAAGAACACAAAATAATATATAAAGTAAAAGCCAAAAATGAAATTGGAAATGCTAATTTAATTGTAACAGTCAGCGCACTCGCCTCCGAATTTAAAGAGAACTTAGATATTACTATCAGACCGGCTACAACTTTACAAAAAACTTTTGGCTCAGGAGAAATTGCCGCAGGAAGCACTAAGAATATTATCATTGATGCAAGTCGTTTTATTGACAAAAGCTCTGATAAAAAACTCGTTCTCACAAACTCGCCACTAATACAATTTACCAAAGACTTAGATTATTTGCTTACATATCCGTACGGATGCGTAGAACAAATTGTTGCTACTACTTTTCCGCAACTCTACTACTCCGAACTTGCAAAAGCTATTCTCGGTGAACATGTAAATAAAACTTACATTACTAATAATATCAACGAAGCTATACGCAAACTAAAACTAATGCAAATTTATAACGGCGGACTAACTTATTGGGAAGGAGAAGGTTCAGAAAGCTGGTGGGGAACAGCTTTTGCTGCACACTTCTTATTAGAAGCTAAAAAATTAGACTACGAAGTAGATGATAATATGCTCAATCTTATGTTGTCGTATCTTGAAATAAGACTAAAAGACAAAGAAACAACAACTTATTATTACAATGTCAATCAAAAGAAGGTCATCGCGCCTAAGGTTGCAGCATATAGTATTTTTGTGCTGGCACTTGCTAAACAACCTGCTAAGGCAACAATGAACTATTATAAATCTAATTTAGATTTACTTAGCTTAGATTCTAAATATCTCCTCGCCGCCGCATTCTCTCTCATCGGAGACAACGAAAGCTATAAAACAGTATTGCCTAACGAATTTGCCGGTGAAGAATCGGTTGCAGTTCACTCCGGTGATTTCTACTCGCCTATCCGCGACCAAGCTATTGCATTATATTGTTTATTAGAAACTTCATCAACTGACCCGCAAATAGGAATAATGGCTAAACAACTATCCGAAAAGATGACAAAAAAAACACATCTAAATACTCAAGAAAGTGTATTTGCATTTCTCGCTATGGGAAGAATTGCTAAACTCGCCGAAGCAAGTAATGTTAATGCTATTATTAAAGCCGACACAAAAGAAATTGCAAAATACAATAACGTGTTATTAACTTTAAATAAAAAAGATTTAACATCTAATAACATAGAAGTTATTACCACCGGAATAGGAAAACTTTATTACTTCTGGAACGCCGAAGGACTGACAGCAGATGGCTCATATAATGAAACGGATAATTTATTGCAAGTGAGACGACATTTTTATAGCGAAGGAAATGAAATTACAAACAACACTTTTAAACAAGGAGATTTAATACTCGTCCGAATAGTTTTGAAATCTACAATGGAAGCACCGATAGATAATGTCGTGATAACAGATATTTTACCCGCAGGTTTAGAAATAGAAAACTCGCGCTTAACATTAGTCCCGAACATCGTAGCACCTACAGCAATTGCATATCCGCAATATCTTGATATGCGAGATGATAGAATAAGTTTTTTTGATGCAGCAACGGCTACCGAAAAAAATTATTATTATCTCGCACGAGCGGTTACGAAAGGTAGTTTCAAAATTGGACCCGTTTCAGCAGATGCTATGTACAATGCCGAATATTTCTCCTATCATGGAGGCGGAACTGTTAATATCACTGAATAATAGATAATTGATAATCAAATTCATGCAATATTTTTTGCAAATTCACATAACGAAATTTATTGATTATCAAACTTTTGCGGAACTCTGCGAGAATCTTTGCGGAACTCTGCGAGAGATTGATAATCAAATATTTCACGCAAAGTTTCGCAAAGAAGTGTAACCTAATAAATGAAGCATGCCAATTATAACTATTTAAAATATATGTTGTTAAAAACAAATTGTTGTCACAAAATATTTATACTAATAATTAGTCTTTAAAATAATTGATAGCGTAAAATAATGGTGACTAAACACGCTATTTATTTTATTT
>DYQJ01000203.1 GCA_020719345.1 Draconibacterium orientale
AAATATATACTATTTTTGGGCTTTTTACAAGAAAGTCACCATTTTTTTACGTTATTAATAATTTATAAATAGAAAAATATATGAAGACAAAACTATTGTTTATAATGTTGTTCTTTGTTAATTTTATCAACGCACAAACAGCCAATGATTTAAAAATGATTACAGCAGCTTATGACGGAAACTTGAAAACTGTAACCGAACTTCTCAACGCAGGTGCAAATCCTAATGCCTCCGATGCCGAAGGATACACTGCTTTAATTTATGCCGCCGCATACGGATACACCGACATAATGAAAATCCTAATCTCAAAAGGAGCAAAAATTAATTATATGGCTAATGACGCCAACGCAATGTTTGCCGCCGTTAAAAATGACAACCCGAAAGCCATTCAAATGCTCATTGACGTAGGAGCAAGTGTAAATTGCGAAGATGCAAACGGATATTCACCACTTATGCTCGCCGCACAAGAAGGATATGCCAAAACAGTAGAATTTTTAATCAGCAAAGGCGCCAAAATTGATAAAGAAACAAAAAACGGACACACAGCACTTAGTATCGCCGTTCAAAACAATCATATAGAAGTAGTTAAAGCTTTATTAAAAAACAACCCGAAAAAAAGAAATTATACCTGCTACGGAAATTCCCCACTCAATGCCGCCGAATATACTGGAAACAATTACGCAAAAAAACTACTTAAAAACTATGGCATGAAAAAGCAGCTCACAACACCTACAATTAGCTCTCTCTCAATGGGACTCGGCGCACAATTCTCACCGCTTGAATCACTTGTAAATTATGAAATTGGACTGCACGACAACTTTTATAACATAGATTTTTTCACAGGAATATCCATGAACACTGACTCAGCATTGCAAAATACTAAACCTAATGCAGATTACTATCACATCACCGGAAATATTTATTTCTCTTTAAATGAAACAGTTAATATTTTTTCTATTAATAAATTCAAATTCGGAATTATGCTCGGAGCTTATTATGCCCCCTCAATGGGACGTAGTCTGGTCAATAAAGATACCAAAGTTAATGGACTATACGGACTCGCACCCGGACTATCTTTTCTGTCTTCGGCATACATTATCCGTATAAATTATAACTATTCTTTCAATCAGAACTCGCCATTTTACACGCAACGAATTTCTATTAATGCTAATATGAGAATTTTTAAATTCCCTAATGCTAAAACTAATTTCTCTTTTGCCGACAAAACAATGTATATGCTATAACAATTTCTGGCATGTTTCATAATTACTTAAAAGTAGTTGACACTTTTTTTCTCTGCGAAACTTTGCGAATAACTTTGCGAAACTCTGCGAGAAATTGATAATCAAATATTTTCACGCAGAGTTTCGCAAAGTTAAAAACGCAAAGTTCCGCAAAGTGTAAACTAATAAATGAAACATGCCCAATTTCTATATTTAATGAAATATGATTAAACAACAAGAAATAATTTTGCCCAGCTTCAAACGTGGTTTTCATTTGATTACGGACATCATCTTGAAAGAGATAAAAGAGATGCCTCAAACGGGAATGCTTAATATTTTCGTAAAACACACTTCTTGTGCCATAACTATCAACGAAAATGCTGACCCATCAGTGAGAACAGATTTTGAAAATATTATTAATAAAATAGTCAAAGAGAACGAACCGTTTTATACGCATAACGCCGAAGGAGTAGATGACATGCCCGCACATGTAAAATCTTCTATTTTTGGAGTCTCGCTTACAATTCCTATCACTAATTACACGCTTAATATGGGAACATGGCAGGGAATTTATTTGTGCGAGTTTAGAAATTACGGCGGAAAACGTAAACTTCTTTTAACTTTTTTTGCTTAAATATCTCGCAAAATTATTTTTTTGTTAATATTTCATAAAAATAGAAAATAAATAAAATTTTTTTTACTTTTGCACAATAATTTTTTTATTTTACGAAGTTTTAATTAAAAATCAATATATCATGAGTTATATAGAATTTGACAAAAATCAATTGATTAATTTAAAGTACTCATTATCCAAAGAAGTAATTCGTTCAAGCAGGTCAGGTACATACGCCAGTACTACAATAATACATTGTAACACACGCAAGTACCATGGACTCTTGATTTGTCCCATAGAAGAATTAGACGGAGAAAATCATGTACTTTTATCTACTATTCACGAAACAGTAGTGCAACGCGACAAAGAATTTAATCTTGGTATTCATAAGTATCCCGGACAATTTCATCCACTCGGACACAAATATATACAAGATTTTTCTACCGAGCCAATTCCGAAAATAACTTACAAAGTAGGAGGAGTGGTCTTACAAAAAGAAACTATGCTTTTGAAAGACAAAGAACAAATGCTTATAAAATATACGTTAGTTGATGCACATTCGCCTACGAAGCTGCAACTAAGACCTTTCTTAGCTTTTAGAAACGTACATAAACTTAGTCACGCTAACTTATTTGCAAACACACGAGTAACTAAAATAGAGAACGGTGTAAAATCCAAACTATACGAAGGATACCCTTATTTGAATATGCAAGTCTCTAAAGAAAATGAATTTTTCGCAGCACAGGATTGGTTCTATAATATAGAATATCAAGAAGAACAAAAAAGAGGTTATGATTATCAAGAAGACTTGTTCATGCCCGGATTCTTTGAATTTTCTATACAAAAAGGCGAATCTGTTATCTTCTCAGCAAGTCTCAAAGAAACTAAAACTGAACTGCTTGCCGAAGATTTTGAAAACGAAACAAAAGGTAGAATACCGAGAAACAGCTTTGAGAACTGCTTGAAAAACTCGGCGCAACAATTCTTCATCAGAAAAGGTGACCGAACATACGTAGTCGCAGGATATCCTTGGTTCGGAGCTTGGGGAAGAGACACTTTCATCGCACTGCCTGGACTAACTCTTCCTTACGAAGATTTTAAAACTTGCAAGAACGTACTGGATACAATGACCGCAGAATCAGAAGGCGCTTTGTTTAAAAATAACGGTATGCACAGCAATTCCGAAGTAAACTCCGTTGATGCTCCACTCTGGTACTTCTGGACGATACAACAATATGTAAAATATAGCGGCAACAGACATGAAGCATGGAGCTCATATCAAAATAAAATGAAAGAAATTTTATACGGGTACCGAAACGGATTACAATACAATATCAAGATGCACGACAACTGTTTAATATGGCAAGGACAAGAAGGTAAAGCACTTACATGGATGGATGCCATAGTAAATGGTAAAGCTGTAACTCCTCGAACAGGTTATGCCGTAGAAATTAATGCTCTCTGGTACAATGCTGTTATGTTTGCATTAGAACTCGCCAAAGAATTTGAAGACTATCAATTTGTCAACGACTGGCAAGAAATTGCTAACCAAATACCGCAAAATTTTGTTAAGGTGTTTTACAATTCTGAAAAACAACATCTTGCTGACTATGTTAATGAAACCGGACAAAATTTATTTATCCGTCCTAATCAAATTTTTGCCGCATCACTTCCGTATTCTCCTATTAATGACGAAATTAAAAACAATGTCATCGCTACTGTAAAAAGTCACTTATTAACATCAAAAGGACTACGAACTCTCTCGCCTCGTAATGCGCTGTATGTAGGTGCGTATGAAGGAACGCAACAACAACGCGACATGGCATATCATCAAGGGACTGTCTGGCCTTGGTTAATAGGACATTTTGTTGAAGCATCGCTAAAACTATATATGCGCTCATTCCTCGGAGAAGCTAAGAAAATATACAAAAACTTTGAAGAAGAAATAGCTAACGCCGGCATAGGAACAATATCCGAAATATATGACGGTGACCCACCACATGAAGCGAGAGGTTCTATTTCGCAAGCATGGAGCGTAGCAGAGGTCATCAGAGTGAAAAAACTTATTGAAGAATTTGAAAACAAAAAGAATTAAACAATTATTAAAATATTCAATTTATGAAAGTATTAATGTTTGGCTGGGAATTTCCCCCGCACATATCGGGGGGCTTAGGTACAGCTTGTTACGGACTTACAAAGGGACTTAGAACTTTTGAAGACATAGAGATAATTTTTGTCGTGCCGAAAAGACATGGAGACGAAGACGAAAACATTGGCAAAATAATAGGTGCAAGTGAAATATCGGTGAAACAGCATAAAATTAATTTGAAAGACGTATATACACAAAAAACACGAAAAGTTGTAACCGAAAAGATTGTCCAAACAGAAACAATAGAAGAGGTAGAACTTGTTAATGAAACAGTTACCGAAGAAACGCATACAGATTTTACTTATGTAGAAGTTGCATCTTTGCTTACTCCTTATCTCACGCCCGAACAGTTCGAACGTGTTGTTAAAAAGAAAAATCTAGACGCCTCAAAAGTATATATCAACCGTGATGGACAACTCGTCTACGCAGAAGAAGGAGAAGAAATAGAAGTGAAGTTAGAATATACTGACATAGTAGAAACTGACGAACAAGGAAAATACAACTTCTCCGGAAAATACGGCGATAACTTAATGGAAGAAGTTACTAAATATGCCGAAATTGCCGCCATTATAGCACAAGAATATGATTTTGACGTCATTCATGCACACGACTGGCTCACTTATTTGGCTGGAATAGCTGCTAAACGCATTAAAAACAAACCGCTTGTTATTCACGTACATGCCACCGAATTTGACCGAAGCGGAGAATCTGTCAATCAACGTGTTTACGACATAGAACGTCTGGGAATGGAAGTAGCGGATAAAATAATCACCGTCAGTAACCTTACTAAAAATATTGTTGTTAACAGATACGGACAAAATGCAGATAAAGTAGTGACAGTTTACAACGCCGTAGAATTTACTACAACTAAAGATACGACACAATATAAAAAGACTTTTGACGAAAAAATTGTCACCTTCTTAGGACGTGTTACTTTCCAAAAAGGACCCGAATATTTTGTGGAGGCAGCTTACAAAGTATTACAAAAAGTTGATAACGTCAAATTTGTCATGGCAGGAAGCGGAGACTTGTTACGAAAAATGATACGAAGAACAGCAGAACTCGGAATATCAGACCGTTTCCATTACACCGACTTCTTAAAAGGAGATGACGTAAAACGTATGTTTGCTATTAGCGACGTTTACGTTATGCCGTCAGTTTCCGAACCTTTTGGTATTTCCCCACTTGAAGCTATGCAATCTAACGTTCCGGTTATTATTTCTAAACAATCGGGAGTAGCAGAAATTTTGAAGCACGCACTAAAAATTGACTTCTGGGATGTGGACGCAATGGCAGATGCCATATATGGTTTACTTAATTACGAAGCACTCTCGAAAATGTTCAGCAGATACGGTAAACAAGAAGTGGACAATTTGAAGTGGGAAAATGCCGCTAAAAATGTAAGAGACGTATATCTCTCCGCTTTAAATAAATAATTAATTTTATGTATAATCTATAAAAAAATATGATATAATGAGAACAATTTGCCTTTACTTTCAAGTACATCAACCATATAGACTGCGTTGGTACAGATTTTTTGACATAGGAGCAGAGCATTATTACTACGACGACTATTTGAATAAAGCGATAGTCCGCAAAGTTGCCGACAATTGCTACTTGCCTGCTAATAAATTATTGCTTGACATCATCAAAGAAAACGGAGATAATTTCAAAATCACTTTTTCCATTTCTGGAAACGCATTAGAACAATTTGAACAATATGCGCCAGACGTATTAGCCAGCTTTCAAGAACTCGCTAAAACAGGATGTGTAGAATTCCTCTCCGAAACTTATACGCACTCGCTATCTTCATTGGCAAGCAAAGATGAATTTATTGACCAAGTAAACTTGCACCGACAAAAAATAGAACAATACTTTGGACAAACACCGAAAGTATTTAGAAACACCGAACTTATTTATAGCGACTGGATAGGAGACACCGTAGCTGAAATGGGATACAAAGCAATGCTTACAGAAGGGGCTAAACACATATTAGGTTGGAAAAGTCCTAACTTCTTGTACTACAACCCGTTGAATCCTAAACTTAAACTTATATTAAAGAACTATAAACTAAGCGACGATATAGCGTTCCGTTTTTCTAACACACATTGGATAGACTGGCCACTTACAGCAGAAAAATATGCTTATTGGTTAAACAATCTCGACGTCAACGAAGACACCGTAAACCTATTCATGGATTACGAAACTTTTGGAGAACATCAAAAAGCAGACAGCGGAATATTTCACTTCCTCGGCTCATTGCCACAAACTATTCTTAGCTTCACCGATTTCAAATTTGCAACACCAAGCGAACTAATAGAAATACATCAACCGGTAGCAGCAATGAACGTAGAGTACCCTATATCATGGGCAGATGCAGAACGTGACCTTACAGCATGGATAGGTAACGAACTACAAAACGAAGCTTTTGATAAAGTTTTCGGACTACGTGAAATGGTCTTGAAAACTAATAACTACGAGATAATTAGAGACTGGAGACTTCTACAAACAAGTGACCACTTCTATTACATGTGTACTAAATTTTTCGCAGACGGAGATGTTCATAAATATTTTAACCCTTACAAGACACCTTATGATGCTTTCATTAACTACATGAACGTATTGTCAGACTTGATAATAAGAGTAAAAAATGAACTGCAAATGAAGGCAGACGAACTACTTACCGAAAACGAAATAATCAATAGAATAAGACTATACGAACAAGAAATTTCTAAGCTAAAAGCCAGAATTTCTCCAGCTTTAAATATCATAGAGAAAACAAAAGAGGAAAATCTTGCCATAGAGATAACTAAAGAAGAAAACATTGCCATAGAAATAACCAAGAAGGAAGCTACTCCCATCGAAAAAACAAAGAGAGAGCATACTCCCATCGAAAAAACCAAGAAGGAAGCGACTCCCATCGAAAAAACAAAAAAAGAGTCAATTCCCATCGAAAAAACTAAAACGGAGATTGAGATCGTGGACAAAGAAGAACTGGAAAAATCTATTAAAGTGAAACCTTCGAGAAAGAAAAAAGAAGATTAATACCCGAAAAGACCAACATAGTTGTAACATCTTTTTGGAAATCCCCCATCAAACTATAAAAGAGTGAATGGGGGAATTTTTTTTTTGAGAGAGGGTTTGATGTTGCATGCAAAGGAGATGTTTAACTGAAAATAAAGTTCTTTTATTTTGGCATCTTTCATAAATTCAAAAAAGTAGTTCTCACTTTTTCTAAAAAGTAG
>DYQJ01000204.1 GCA_020719345.1 Draconibacterium orientale
AAAGTAAAAACGCAAAGTTTCGCAAAGAAGTGTAACCTAATAAATGAAATATGCCAAAATTTTTTTCTTTGATTCATTTCATATCTTTGTGGTTAAAAATAAGTTAGCATATTTTATGAATTATTGAGGTTAAAAAGCCCCGAACATAAAATCTACTTGAAATGATGGTGAAGAAAAGCTGCTGTTTTTGTATCCTTGTAATTCCACGCCGTTGACCCATCTATAATTTCCGCCCATCGCTATTCTAAAAAATTTTGTCATGTTTAATTCTACTTTTGCAAAAGGTAAAATAACGAGCAGATTGTCTGAAATGACGTTGTAGTCGGTGTTGAAGTTGCTGTTATTGACAGTTAACGCGCCCCAACCATATCCTATTCCGAAGTTGAAATGTACCGGACTTTTCCATCCAAGCACAAGTCCAGTATATAATCCACCGTATCCGAAGTTTAAGATATATTCTTCGTTATCTTCTAATTCTAATACAGCATAATCGCTTTTAGCTATTTGCGAGGGCGTAGTATTTCCCATGCCGTATCCGCCGAAATAAAAATAATGATTTAACATTATGCCGCCGCCGCCGCCCATCATAAAATTAGGATGTCCTTCAAATAGAGTGACATGCATCATCATCCCGCCAAAACCACCTATGGTAGTGCTGCCTTTACGAAAAACGGTCTTCATCTCGGTCTCTTTCTCTTCTTGTCCACAAACGAAAGTGAGAGAAATAAATAAAATACTTGTAAGCAAAAAAATCTTTTTCATATTATATTATTTTAAAAATTATTTTCTTGTAATGACAATCCACAAAATTCTTAGTTGCAAATATTTTATTCTTTTTAATCTAATTTAGTAAATTATAAATTAAGTATTATAATTTGGTTTTTACTTGAATATCAAGTAGTTGTAAATTATAAATTCCGAAGTTATTTTTTAATTTTACTTACTCTGCGTCTTTGCGTGATAATTAATTTTCCACAAAAATCATAGAAGAACCTTTTATTTTATTACATTTGCTCTGTATATTTTACAATAACTTACAAATTAAACTATGCGAACTTATAATATTAACGGACAATTAATTAGCTGGAAGACTCCAATAGTTATGGGCATTTTGAATATTACTACCGATTCTTTTTATTCAGCTAGTCGTTACAATACTGAAAAACAGATTATTGACAGAGTGCAACAAATAATTGAAGAGGGAGGACAGATAATTGATATAGGTGCCTATTCGTCGCGTCCGGGGGCTACCGAAGTGTCTGAAAAGGAAGAGTCCGAAAGACTGAGCTTTGCATTAGAAGTAATAAAAAGAAACTTTAGCAATTTAATCATTTCAATAGATACTTTTAGGTCGCAGATAGCATATCGGTTTGTCAATGAGTTTGGTGTAGCAATGATAAATGATATTTCGGCAGGCGAGTTGGATAAAAATATGTTCGCTACAATATCTAAACTTGGGGTTCCTTACATCATGATGCACATGCGAGGCACGCCAAAGACCATGCAAGATAACTGCTTTTATGAAGATATAATACAAGAGTTGTTAATATTTTTCTCGGCTAAATTGCAGACATTAAAATTATTAGGGGTCAAAGATGTTATTATTGACCCCGGATTTGGTTTCGCCAAGACTTTGTCGCAAAATTATTTTTTGTTATCTCATCTTGACAAGTTTAATATACTTGACAGAGACTTATTAGTAGGTCTCTCGCGTAAATCCATGTTGTATAAGCTATTGGAGATTACCGCAGACGAGTCTTTGAATGCTACTACAGCGGTTCATACCATCGCCCTTCTCAAAGGAGCAAAAATACTTCGTGTTCACGACGTCAAAGCTGCAAACCAGACAATAAAAATAACTTCAATGATTAATAAAGAACAATAATTCAAATCATAACCGTTTAAAGTAACTATTTAGCACCTAAATTTATTGATAATCAAATCTTTCCGAAACTCTGCGAGAAAAAATATTGATATTCAATATATTAATAGGTGCTAAATAGTTACGTTTAAAGTATATCTTTAATCACCTTCTCTATACCGTTCTCAAAATTTGATTCGCTTAAATCTACGCATAGTGAGTTTTTAAGCTGACCTATTATTGTTGGAAGCTCGGCTCTTAGCTTTTGATTACGAGTTCGTTCGTCTTGCAAATCTTCTATGCCCCAGTTGTTTTCCAGACTAAATTTAATTTCTTCGTTCAGATTATTTATTCGGGTGTCAATTGTCGTCAATGCAGTGCGGCGAAAAGATAAATCAAAGAAGTCTTTATCTATGGTGCAAGGTACAAAATACTTGTTTCTCAAATCTACATCTACCATCGTATAAATTGTTTCCATCGCTACCCACGCCGAGAGCAAACTATTGGTAGAGACCAGAGAAAGTGTGATATTAGAGTCTTTTATACAGTTTTTTATAAATTGGGAGATAGATTCGCCGGTTTTCATGGCTTCGGCATCGATTATCACTTTTATGCCGGCTTTTTCTAATCTCTCTTTTATTTTAAAGGCAATTGCTTGGTCTTTGTGATTATAGGAGATAAATACTGTTTTTTCTTTTTTAGTATCATCAGAATCTGTGGATTCGAGGGGAGAGGGGAGAGGCGGCACTACATTTTTGGAGAAGTATTGATTATAAATAGTCTCGTTCTTCTCTTTTGCTTGTTCCAAAAAATAATCTACAAGTTCAACACCTTCTATTTCTTCCAAATAATGTTTCCTAAAATAGGTGATTATTTCCATAGAAATTCTGTCTCTGCTCCAGCCGTCAACAATATTATCGGATACTTTGGGTAAATGCAATAGCACGAGTTCTTTTAACTCATTAACAGTCAAGCCATTTTTTAAAAAATCGCTTATATTTTTCCAATTATAATTCATTTTTTATGTGATTGAAAGTAAAACATCTTTTGCAAAAATAATAATCTTTTGATAGCGTAAAATAATGGTGACTAAACACGCTATTTATTTTATTTTCAAGTACTTATAAAATTCGTTTATTTATAATTTTGTATATACATTTTAAATGTTATATTATTGAAAATCAGATATATAAAAAAATATTTGTATATATGAAAAATCAGTAAATTTGAATTTTGGTCACTATTTTTATACGCTACCAAATTATTATATACAGCCGCAATAGATTTTTTGTCATTTTGATTATGTATTTTTATAAAATATTCGTAATTTGCTTTTGCTTTTTCAAAATAATTTAATATTTGGTAAGTATCAGCTAATATTGCATATCCAAACGAATGATCTTTATATCGGGTTACAAATTTTTCTAATAACTGCAATTTATACTCAGAATCCGGTAAACTTATAGTTTGTAGTAATTCATTTTCTTTTGAAATATTTATAATATTTGGTTTATTATCAATTTTATTTTTTGCGTCTTTTGCTTTTTGCAAATACTCCTCGTTTTTTTCGGTGTTATTTTGCTTAAAATATATTTTTGCAATTTCGCGGTAAACAGCGGCAAGTTTAATAAAATCATTATCTTGTTCTAATTGTTGTGCTTGTGCTAAGAGTTGTTGTAATTTTTCCATGTTATTATGTATTTTTTTGCAAAGTTAAAACTTTTTTTTAAATCAAAATATTTTTTTTGATAATATTAAAATCATTTTATCACTTTGGCAAGTTGAATTCCACAAATGAATTAGCAACACTATACAAGACTTATATGTGCTTATAACACTTATATTGTTCAAAAAATTTATCACTTAAATTTTATTTAGCAACGTAGTTGCGTCATCTTTGTAGAAAAAAATAACGAAAAAACAAAAGGTGCGTAGCAGCGAAATCTTTGTAACGATTTATCAAACAACTATGTAGTGTGGAGGTTACCTATTTTCTACAAAGATTACGCGCCGTAGTTGCTAAATAGTTACAAATATTCTTACCACAAAGGAATCAGAGGAATGAAAGGGAAAAAACTTTCATTTCTTTCATTCCTTTGTGGTTTAAATTTTTTTTAGCTGACGTTTTATATATTCTATCCGAGATATGCTTTTAGCAGCTTACTGCGGGTTGAATGTCTTAATCTACGAATAGCTTTTTCTTTTATTTGTCGCACCCGTTCGCGAGTTAGTCCGAAGTGGTCACCAATTTCTTCCAGTGTCATTTCTGAAGAGGAAATTCCAAAAAAGAATCTTATAATATCTCGTTCTCGTTCTGTTAAGGTAGATAATGCTCGGTCTATTTCTACACTTAGAGATTCTCGCATTAATTCGCGGTCAGCAACCGGCGAGTCTTCATTTATTAATACGTCCTTCAACGTTCCATCTTCTTCATCTTGAAATGGGGCATCCATAGAAGTATGTCTTCCGGATACTCTCATTGAGTCTAATATCTTGTCACTTGACAACTCCAACATTTCTGCAATTTCTTCGTTGGTGGGTTTTCGCTCGTATTCTTGTTCAAACTTAACGAACGCTTTATTAATTCTATTTATTGAGCCAACTTGATTTAGCGGGAGTCTTACTATGCGCGATTGTTCGGCAAGTGCCTGCAAAATGGCTTGTCGTATCCACCAT
Organism: Draconibacterium orientale; assembly: GCA_020719345.1. Classification (GTDB taxonomy): domain Bacteria; phylum Bacteroidota; class Bacteroidia; order Bacteroidales; family DYQJ01; genus DYQJ01. The sequence goes on from DYQJ01000204.1 coordinate 4,538, forward strand.
ACTGAGTAGGAGATGAACTTAAATCCGCGAGTTTCGTCAAATTTTTCTGCTGCTTTAATTAATCCGAGATTGCCTTCATTAATCAAGTCCGGCAAGCTTAACCCCTGATTTTGATACTGTTTAGCCACAGAGACAACAAATCGCAAATTAGATTTCGTCAATTTTTCTAATGCTGCCATATCGCCATGACGTATGCGTCTTGACAATTCTACTTCTTCTTCTATTGATATTAAACTTTCGCGTCCTATGTCTTGCAAATATTTGTCCAGCGATGCACTCTCTCTGTTGGTGATAGACTTATTAATTTTTAACTGTCTCATAATAGATATTTTAAAATTATAGATTTATTAATATTATATATTACGTAAAAAAGCACTTTTTGTTTCAAAAAAAGATTTTAATTTAAAAAAGTTTTAATTAATTTTGTCCACTTATCATAACCGGAAGCATTGAGGTGTAAATTGTCTGAAATGTAAAGAGTTGAGTCTATTGTCTGGTCGGGATTAAACATTAGTGTTGTAACATCTATATAAGTGCAATTTTTACACGTAGTCATATATTTTTTTATAAGAAAATTAGTTCGGCACATCTTTTTTGTCCACTCTTTGCGTGACAACGAAGGTTTTATTGAGACAAAAAATAACTTTGTGTCCGGAAATTCTGCATGTAATTTCTTTTCAAAGTACTGAAAATAGTGTGCTATAGTTTTTGAATTAAACCAGCGATGGTCATTTTCGCCGCAATAAAAAACAACTTGTGAAGGTGAATATGGTTTTATTATCACATCGTAATAATGAATTATCTCTACAATAGTTGCGCCTCCGAAACCGCGACTGATAACGTAAAGCGGCGACATATCTGCCTCCAGAGTCTTCCACATGCGGATAGACGAGCTTCCGACAAACAAAATTTCTTTTCGTTTAGGAAAAGTATCATTATCTAATTTAGTCAATATATCTATCTCTTTTTGAAACCTCGCAAGATTAATATCCTGATTATCTGATATATCAAATTTTGATATGTCAAAGAAAAAATCTTGACCAAACTTATTGTAACTTTTATTTTTCTTTGTAGAATGCATCTTCGTATCTTGACAAGCAAAAAAAGTTAATAAAAAAATCACTAAAAAAAATTTTGTCTTCATATTAATCAATAAGGAATTATTCATTTATTCATTACTATTTAGCACCTAAATTTATTGATTATCAAATCTTTGCGAAACTCTGCGAGAAAAAATATTGATATTCAATATATTAATAGATGCTAAATAGTTACCATTATTCATTCTTTGAAATTATTTCTGTATAAATTTCGTAATATTTATGACAAATCTGCTGCCAGTTAAAACGTGTGGCTTTTGCTAAAATATTTTTTTGTAAGTTAGAATAGTTGTCTATTATGGCTTGTATTTTTTGTGTTATATCATTTATATTTAATGGCTTAACATTATATCCTACTTCTCCTTCTTTAAATACATTATCAAACCCTTCTTTTTCGGTGTAAATGACCGGTAAGTTTTGCGAAATTGCCTCAGCATAAACAAGTCCAAAACTTTCGGTTAATGATGGCATGAGAAAAATGTGTGAAGAGTTATATATTTTTATTAGTTCTTCTTTTGGAATAGTCTTCAGTATTTTAACAAAATTTTTATCTTTGACAAAATTTTTCAATTCTGCCACATATTTTATTTCGTCAGCTAATCCTTCACCTACGAGATTAAAAGTAATATCATACTTAACGCATAACGGCTCTACTGCTTTTACGGCGCCGATAATATTTTTATTTCGCTTAAATTCGCCGGCATAAACAATATTTATTTTATTATCGGTCAAAAGTTTTTCTGTTTTAGAGATGTTATTTATCCAGAATTCATCTATTCCATTGGGTAAAATAATTGCTTTTTGTTCTATTTTGTCGCTAATTTCCGGATAGTTTTTTTGCAGTTTGAGTTTATAAGACGGTGAAAGAAATATTAATTTGCTGGCTTCTAAAATAATTTTTTTTCCCAGCGGTTTGAGATGCCACAAATATTTTAAAAAGATATTCACATCAGTATTGCGCACCGCAACAATATATGGAATATTATAGTTCTTTTTAAAATGCAACGCCACTGCGCCGTCACTAAATAAAGTGTGTGCATGCGTTAAGTTATACTCCTTAATATCAATGTTTTTATGTATCTGGGCTATTATTTTATTTATTTTTAGCGAGAAAAAAATCCGATATAAAAAAGATTTTATAACATAAGAATAGCATATTTTAACATTATTTCGTTCTATATTAAATTTATTTGTTTGCGACAAGTTGCGAATCGGCACCATCACAAATTGAAAAATATCATATTTGCTCAAACCTTCTATCATCTTTTTGTATAAACCACTCCCCCAATATCCGTTTGTAATGTGTAATATCTTCATAAGTAAATTATAAATTATAAATTAAGAATTATAATTTGACTTTTGCTTGAATATCAAGTAGTTGTAAATTATAAATTCCGAAGTTGTTTTTTTTATTTTACTAAAAACAATTTTTTTGTAAAATTATAATAATAATTTGAAATTATAATAATATTTTTTTTACTTTGTCAAATATTTTTTTGATAAATTTATATAATAAAATAATTGGTAGTGTAAATTTTTAAGTGATAAATTTTTTGAACCATATAAG
>DYQJ01000205.1 GCA_020719345.1 Draconibacterium orientale
AAATTATTAAAAACAAATATTACAAAGAACTCTTAGAACATAAAATAACGCAAGACAAAATAATTAAACTCGCTATAGTTTTTGCCTCTAAAGATGTTTTTATAACTAAACTAAAAAATGCTAAAATATTGTGATATGAAAAAAAAAATATTTAAAATATTATTAATGACCGCATTAATTCTTACCACAGAATATGCTGTATCTCAAAAATATGGCATTTCAAGCGGTTTTAATATCTCGCGATTTGTAGGCAGAGAGACTTTTTTATATGTCTATCCATTTTACCGTTATAACGCAGGAATATTTGCCGAATACGAATATTCTTTGAACTCAACTTTTATTGTGGAACTAAAATATGATTTGAAAGGTGCAGCAATGATAGACAGCATCAAACGTCTCACTAAAGGATATTTTGTAGTAGAAGAAAAATTAAACTATATTACATTACCTGTCCTCTATAAATTGCGCATACAAGACGAAGACCTCGACATGTACGGAGCAATCGGCGCATCCATGAGCTATCTGATTAAACACAAACGCGACCTATCCGGATTTGAAGAAGATTTACAACTAAATGTGGAATATCTTTTTCCTTTCTTTAATAAAAAAATCCAATACGACTTTATTTTAGTCTTCGGAATGACCTTTAAAAAATTCGCCTTAGAACTAAGATATTCTAACTCTGTTACAACTCAATACAACGACAAAACTCCGCTTTTGATTAGAAATAATTGTGTTTCATTGAATACTTATTTTACTATTTACAAAGTTAAACCTAAAAGAAAATTATGGTAACTAAATTTGCCCATATTATTATATACTTTTGTTTTTTTATTAGCATGACAAAAGTCAGCGCACAGTCTTCTATATGGACTATCGGAACAGCGAGAACAATAGAAAAACGGGAAGTCCAACTGAATATGTTTTATTTCTCTATGTTTGGACTTACTAACCGATTAGAACTACAAGCAAAACCGCTCAGCTTTGTTGCCATGCCGGTGGTAAACCTCAAAAAAACATGGTACTATCACAAAGCACAAAAAAATGTTATATATATTAAAAGTAGAAACCTCATCATCGGAACAATACATGGAATTAACTATCCTTCTACAGCACTAAAAATTGCTAAATATACTCAATACAAAAATATTGTTCCGCTATTAACTCCTATCCCTAATATCCTCGCTTTCAGAAATGAACTCTTAATTTCTACTATCCTTAAAAATCAAACATCTTGCGACCCCGCAAACCTGTTACTCACAATTACTATCGGCTCAAAACTCGCCATAAAAGATAGAACCGACAGCTTTCCGCTACCAAAAAATCCTATCCTCTTTCGTGAAATGTCTATATACAATCAAAAACACCTATGGTACGTAGGAATAGGACTCGACGGCAGATTCATCGGAGAACTAAACTTCTCTTTAGACTTTGATTATAAATCTATCGGAAATAATTCTGACTTTGAAGCTTATGAACATAACTTACTACTATATTGGCAAACCGGAAAACGTAAACGACTTAGATTAGCATTCGGATACAAGGCAACAGCAACTAATTTTCCTAATCAACAAAATGCAATCATGCCACTCATAGATTTTACATACATGTTCAAAAGAACCGATGCTAACGCAAGAGACCTTTTTGAAAAAGGAGTTTATGACCCATTCGAAGACCGCGAAAGTGAATATAAAGACGAAGAAAAGAACCAGAAAAAAGAACTGCGAAAGAATAAAAAGGAAAATAGAAAAAAGAACAAATAATTATTACAAACTTATACAAGCAGATATGAAAAATTTAATGATTTTTATTACTTTATTGTTATCTATTAATTACATCTACGCCCAAAAATCCGAAATTCTTTATCATGAAGATTTTACCGACAACTCGGAAAAATGGGAAGAATCCACCGACCCAGCACAATTTGCTAAAGTAACTGGAGGAGCATATTTAATTAAAACTAATGAAACATTAGCACTTAGATGGTTCGGCAGACAAGTCTTTATTGACTATCGCGAAGATTTTAAAATTTATGCCAAAATGAAACAAATTGGGGGATTTGAGAATCAAGGTTATGGAATAGTCTGGGGCTCAAAAGGTTGGGAAGACTCATTCTTTTTTAGCATTACCTCAAGCGGATACTTTAACGTAGGAACTTACAACTTAGGGGAATACGCAGATATTAAAGAATGGACTAAAAGCTCAGCAATTAAAGGACTCGGAACTTATAACGACCTATTAATTGAAAAATCGGGAATAAATCTTAACTTTTATATTAATGATACTAAAGTATATACTTGCGACTTCAAATATTTCAAAGGACAATTGCATGGGTTTATGATTTTTCAAAATGTTTCTGTTTTAATTGATGAATTTAAAGTCACAAAAACACCAAGAGAAATAGAAGTAGCATCACACGAATTTTCCAGCTTAACAAAAAAAAATCTCGGATCAAATGTTAATTCCCAATATTCCGAAATAGCCCCGATAATATCACCAGACGGAAATACCCTCTTCGTAGGACGAATATATCACCCTAAAAATACCGGAACGCTAAAAGAATGCGACATCTGGTACTCAGAAAAACAAGCAGATGGAAGCTGGGGGAAAGCTAAAAATATAGGATATCCTATTAATAATGAAGGGGTTAATGTTGTTATTACCGTAACGCCAGATGGAAATTCGCTACTCTTAGAAGGATTATATAATTCAGATGGAAGTCATAAAAGTGAAAAAGGAATTTCTCTCTCTTATAAAACAGACAAAGGGTGGAGTATCCCGCAAGAAGTTAAAGTCAAAAATTATGTCAATCATAATATTTACGAAACATACTGCCTTACCAATGACAGAAGCGTACTTATCCTCGCAATACAAACAGACGACACTTATGGAGACATGGACTTATATGTATCTTTCAAACAAGCAGATGGCTCGTATTCAGAACCTAAAAATATGGGTCCAATACTAAATACCTTTGCCGGAGATGGAACTCCATTCCTCGCACAAGATAATACTACTTTATATTTTAGCTCCTACGGACAAAACGGATATGGAAGCAGCGACATCTTCATGACAAAACGATTAGATGATACATGGCTAAACTGGAGTAAACCGAAAAATCTCGGTACTAATATTAATACCGCCGACTGGGACACATATTTTTCTTTAGATGCCGAAGGTAAAACAGCTTATTTTGTCTCCACAAGCGGTTCGTATGGACAAGAAGATATTTTTGAATTGAAATTAGAAGAAGAACTACAACCAGACCCGGTAGTATTGATATACGGAAAAGTCCTTAACGACTCTACTGGAAGACCAATAGCAGCTACAATTACTTACGAAGATTTATCCACCTCAAAAGAAGTAGGAGTAGCACAATCTGACCCCCTAACAGGAGAATATAAAATAGTTTTACCATACGGAAAAAAATACGGATTCCGAGCTAACGCAACTAATTATCTCGCTGAAAATGAAAATATTGACCTCACAGGTATAAAAGAATACAAAGAAATAGAACGAAATTTGAAACTCGTCCCTTTTACAATAGGAGAAACGATAGTGCTAAATAATATCTTCTTCGCGCAAGCAAGTGCCGAACTACTATCTACTTCTAATGCTGAATTAGATAGATTGGTAGAACTGATGAAAAAATTTAAAGACATGGAGATTGAAATCGGGGGACACACTGATAACATCGGAGACGCCGCTAAATTGCTAACTCTCTCCGAGCAACGAGCTGAAGCCGTTAAAAAATATCTCATCACAGCCGGAATAGCCGAAAAAAGAATCACTGCTGTAGGATATGGCGGAACAAAACCTCTTACAACAGCAGATAAAGAACGCGCAAAAAACAGACGAGTAGAATTTAAAATTATTAAAAAATAAAACGTAACTATTTCGCAACTAAATTTATTGATAATCAAAACTTTGCGAAACTCTGCGTTTTTTTAACTTTGCGAAACTCTGCGAGAAAAAATATTGATATTCAAATATTTCACGTTGAGTTTCGCAAAAGTTTAAATTTTGAAAATAATTAATTTTCTGCATCCACCGCAACTATTCGGCACATGGCAGATTCCATTTCTATTCCTTTTATTGGAAACAAACCTATCCAAAGTCTTTTGTTATTAACTTTATCTATTTCGCCTCCGAGATTTTCTGCATGTATAAGTCCCTTCGGAAATAATTTGATGTGCATAACTTGATAATAATCCTTAGGTGGAAACATTTCATCCCATGTTTTGCCATGTTTATCAATCAAATTTTGCTCGGCAGCTTTGAAACGTTTAGGGTGCCAGTCTTTTATTATTGTGTTCATCGGGTGGTCAGCGCTTCCACAATCTACACCTATCCATTTGATTTTCATATCTAAGCACCATTGGTGAAACTCTGGACTTGGACCCGGGTGATTGACAAAATATCTTACCTCGTCAGATTCGGGTTGGTCCCATGCGTATTTGTGAAAACCTGTGTTTATAATCAATATGTCTCCCGGTTTTACATCTACTTTATTAGTTATCATCTCCGGTGTGTACAAGTCGTAGTCGGAAACCTGGTCAGATATGTCTGCCACCACACCCGGTCCATGCCAAAAGTCCATAGGAGTGTCCCCGATTGAACGTCCACTTGAATGAAAATGTATCTCGCCATCTATGTGTGTGCCTACGTGATGCGAGGTGGTCATAATTTGTCCGTTTGCACCTTGTCCCATGTGTGCGCCGGCTATCCGTTTGAAATATTGCAATTGCAAAGGAACATAGCTGGGCCACGGTGGAGTGTGAATACTTAGACGTTGAGTTAAATCGTACACTTTTACTTCTGACATTAATTTTAAAAATTCCGTATTTTTCATTTTAACTAAATTAAAGGGTTATAAACTATAAATTTTTTGCAAAATAGTCGAAAGCTTTGGCAAAGGGTTCTATTGGTGCGCTCACAACTCCTGCGCCTACTTGTCCTATGCCGGGTTTTTTATGGGCTACTCCGGTGTCAATGAACGGTGTAATATTTTGTTGGATAACTTTAATAACATCTATTCCGGTAGGAGTTCCTCTAAAGTTGAGATAAGGTATTTGATATACATTATTTTCGCCTGCGGTGATTTCGTACATTAATAAAGTGTAGTTTACCGCATCTTTAGCTGTTCCGCCTACAAACTGAACTATTGCCGGCGCCGATGCAATGGCAAATCCGCCGAGTCCGCCTGTTTCGGTTATAGCGCTATCGCCGATATCTGGATTTGCGTCATTCTTAGTAAATCCGGGGAAGTATAAAGCATCAGGTACCGGAGCTTCTCCCGTAAACCATTTATTCTGTGTTCCAGCGAGTTGGATACCAAATTCTGTCCCGTTACGCGCCATCACTACCACGACACTGCTGTCTGCAATATTTCGTGCCGCATCAAGTACTGATTTAGAAGCCGGCATAGAGAGATTTAAAAAGAAGTGGTCGTTTCCGTTAATAAACTCTAAAACTTTTGTAGCATCTTCAATATTTTCTGCGGTTCGGAGAATCGCCGGAGTTAATGTTCTAAAAAGTAGAGATGTTCCTGCTCGGTTTCGGTTGTGAACTTCGTCGCCCATGTGCAGTGCTTGTGCTATTAAATTTTTTAAATCTATTTTCCCTAATAATGCTACCGCTTTTTTCAAAATAGGGTACATAGTCTCTTCCAACCATTTCAACCTATTAATAACATCTTGATTATAAGCTCCGTATCTAAGAACTTTTCCTAATCCTTCGTTAAGAGTACAATAAGCATAATTACCGTATTCTTCATTTTTTACTATCCACACAGGCATAGAGAACGAGACTATTCCAGCCATTGGTCCTACGGTTTGATGCTCATGACAAGGAGCATATTCTATTTCTTTTGAGGAAGCGAGTTTTTCTGCTTCTTCTTCATTTTCTGCCATTCCTTCGTATATGAGCGCTCCGATGATTGCGCCTCGTGTAGGTCCACTCATTTTGTCCCATGTTATAGGAGGTCCGGAATGTAGTATTAGATTTTTTTTCATTCCCGGAATGACGTTCTTCGCTATGTCTAAGTCCACAAGATATGGTCGTCCTTTCAAAATAATTTCCAATGCTTTTTGATTAGCTTCTTTTATCTTTTGTGCGTTTTCACGTATCTTAATTTTTAGTTCTTCAGCAACATGGACTCCGGGTTTCCATTCTACTTGTATTACCTGAGCTTCTGAATTTTCCAAGTTTTGTTTAAAACTTTGTAACCCAAGATTTACAACTTTCAATTTTTCGTTAAAAATACTTTCTATTGGCATCTTTCAATTTAGTTTATAAGTTAGCAATAAAATATTAAATTTATTTAGTTTGCAAAGTAAAAAACTATTGTAATAAAAACAAATAAAAAGAGATATTTTTTTGAATAATTCTTGGCATGTTTCATAACTATTAAAAAGTAGTTTACACTTTTTTCTTTGCGAAACTCTGCGAAAAACTTTGCGAAACTCTGCGAGAAATTGATAATCAAATATTTCACGCAAAGTTTCGCAAAGAAGTGTAACCTAATAAATGAAATATGCCTAATTTGGCATTTTTCATAACCGCTTAAAAGTAGGTTACACTTTTTTCTTTGCGAAACTCTGCGAAAAACTTTGCGAAACTCTGCGAGAAATTGTTAATCAAATATTTCACGCAGAGTCTCGCAAAAGTAAAAACGCAGAGTTTCGCGAGAAATGTAATCTAATAAATGAAACATGCCGCTAATTACAAGCAACACGTTAGAACGTTTTATAAGCATAAAAGTTAAGGGAAGAAACAGACAAGACTTATTTGGAATTATACGGTACGAAATAGAGAATATTCATAAAACACTCAAAGAACCTCATGTTAAACTGATGACACATTGTATTTGCAGCGAATGTATTTCCTGTGCGAGTCCCGAATTTTATGCGTTTGAACTATTAAATAAATATATAGAAAAAGGCAAAAACACCGTTACATGTCCCAAAAGTATTGAAGAAGTATCAATAAATCTATTATTAGGAAAAATAAATGGACAAGGCAAACAACAATCGCTTTTTGATTACATCATTATAGCATTAAAACAGCTACAAGGACTATCTTTGAATATACAAAAATATGAAGATAGCAGAAACAGCTTTATTGCTAATGTTTTGACAAACAAGAATTTTAGAGTCAAAGACC
>DYQJ01000206.1 GCA_020719345.1 Draconibacterium orientale
TCCACCGATTGCATCGGTGGTTATTAAAGTGCAACTCCTACGGAGTTGGGAACTATTTTTTGTTTATCCACCGATTGCATCGGTGGTTATTAAAGTGCAACTCCTACGGAGTTGGGAACTATTTTTTGTTTGTCCACCGATTGCATCAGTGGTTATTAAAGTGCAACTCCTACGGAGTTGATAAATAAAATTATCATAATTTAATTTTAAATTTTGGTCCCCGAAAATTTTGTTAGACTTGGCATCTGCCAAAGTCCCAGATTTTTGTAAGTTCTGTTAGTTATTATTTCTTCTATACTATAAACAGTAACTTTGCCAAAGTTTTAAATTTTGGCAAAGTTTTAATTACGAAACAATTACATAAGAATAAAAGTTAAAATTATACCCGTTTTGAGTATAATTAATGAGTAAAATAACTCCTACGGAGTTGATAAATAAAAATTTTCTACTACTTTTTACTTACTACTTTTCTCTATCGCTGTATAAATTAGATATTTCAATAAATTGTTCTACTGATAGTTGTTCGGCTCGGCAGTCTAAAATGGTTTTGTCTATTTTAGAGATGTCAAACACTGATTTTAAAGCATTTCGCATGGTTTTTCGGCGTGTCGCAAATGCTGTTTTTACAAGGAGTATAAATGTTTTCTTGTCGGCTAATTTTTCGTATTTTTTGTTTCGTATCATTCTGATAACCGCAGATTTAACATTCGGGGGCGGGTAAAAAACGTTTTCATTTACTGTGAATAAATATTCTATATCATAGAATGTTTGCAAAATGACACTTAATATACCATAAGTTTTATTTCCATGATTAGCGGCTATTCTTTGTGCGACTTCTTTTTGTAACATACAGACAACTTGCGGTATATCAAGATAAAAATCAATAATCTTGAAAAAAATCTGACTTGAAATGTTGTAAGGAAAATTTCCTATTACCACAAAAGGAGCAGTTATATTTTCAGGTAACGACATCTTTAAGAAGTCTTGATTAAAAATTCTTTCGCTTATATCTTGAAATTTTTCTTGTAAAAAATTATAGGCATCATTATCAATTTCTACCATAAAAAGATTTATATAGTCTTTTTCTAATAAATATTTGGTCAACACGCCTTCGCCGGGTCCTATTTCTAAACAATTAGTTATTTCTTTATCACTTATTATCAAAGAATTAACTATTTTTTGTGCTATATTATTATCTGTTAAAAAATGTTGTCCGAGATGTTTTTTGGGTCGTAGCATTTTGATTATATAAATTTACTAATTAATTTTAAAAACTTTTGTACAAGTAGTTAATTATACTTAAAATGGTTTATAATTTTAACTTTTATTCTTAACTACAGTATGTTATGCTCATTTTATTTATACTCTATAAATTTTAATTTCACTGTTTCTTTTACTGTGTTTTTTGCTGTGGTATTTCACTGTTTCTTTTACTGTGTTTTTTGCTGTGGTATTTAACTGTTTCTTTTACTGTGTTTTTTGCTGTGGTATTTAACTGTGTCTTCTACTGTGTCATTTGCAGTGGAATTTATCGTGTCTTCTACTGTGTCATTTGCAGTGGTATTTCACTGTTTCTTCTACTGTGTCATTTGCTGTGGAATTTGTTTGTGTCTTCTACTGTGTCATTTGCAGTGGAATTTGTCTGTGTCTTCTACTGTGTCATTTGCTGTAGCATTACCTAAGGTCTTTTTTTCTTAACTTATAAAATGTATCAAAATCCTCACCGATTCGTTCTAACTCATTATTATCCACAAGTTTATAAACCGAACTTTTTATCTGCTCTCTTGTCATACCAAATTTTGAAAGCAAATCAACAAAATCGCCCATTTTTGCTTTATAAAATTTTTGGAACTGTAATTTTTCCAGTGATAATACCCATAAGCCTTATATGTTCTTATATGCCTTATATGGTTTAAAAAATTTATCACTTAAAAATTTACACTACCAAATTTTTTAAAATGATTTAAAATGAATGAATGAATTTGTTCTTCTGTTAATGGAATAACCGAAGAATAAATTCCTTCTTGATTTATAAATGAATAATAATCTTTTGAAAGAATATATTTTAAGTTTCTTGTTTTACCAATTGTTTCAATTAATCCTTTATCTAACAACGATTTAAGTATCTTGTTATTTAATTGGCTTTTATCTTGGTTTAATCTAATTTTATCTAAAATTATTACTTCATTAACACCTAATTTAACGGGCTTTTCTTTGTTGTTTTGAGCAATACCTATAAATTTTGCAAATGCTTTATCTTGAACAATTCCAGAAATATCTAATACCACTTGAAAATCGTCTGACTGTGTATAATCAGGTATTCCTTTTCCTTCTGAAATACTATAAAAATAAATTGTATCAATACCTTGTCCTGAACGTTCTACTTCTGCTGTTTTTGAAAGAACATCAGATAATAAGCGATTTCTTGAAACACTTACATTCAAAATATTATCAAGAGTAACACCTAATGGAAATCCGCCGGGATTTACAAACGAGAGTTTTGTTGGATATTGCTTAATGAAAACTTCGCCTGAACTTCTATAATTTCTATGGGCAATAGCGTTGTTAATTGCTTCTCTTACAATTTTTTTGTTGAAAAATTTTATTGACGGATAAAAATCATCTTTTTCTATTTTAATTTCGTCGTTCCGCAAATCTATCGTATCCCAAAGTTTTTCAATTAACAGAAAATAGGGTTCAGTAAATACAAGTTTATTGGCTGCTTGTAAATCTTCTTCATGGTGTCTATACTCATGAAATACTCGTGCTTGTGGAATTTTTTTTCTATAATTTCTTTTTTTCCTAAAAGAATTACGGCAGCAAAAGTTAAACAATTATTTAATGATAAACCTAAATCACTCAATATTTGTTTATTAGGTAATGTTAAGAATAGTTCGTTGTGTTGTTTTTCTGCATATTTTTCTTTCATTTTTTGTAATGCCGAATTATCCAAATCTTCCATTGTTACTCCTTCGCATATTTCAGAAGTAAAGTCATTTTCACTCTCCAACAGAATTTCTCTTTGTTTTTCTAATGACATTGGTAATAGTTCTTCGCCAACACGCATAAGAGGAACATCTTCAAATACATAAAATTTCCCAACAGGTCGGTTTGGAATATGAATAATCAATACCCTTTTATTGTTGTCAAATAATTCTTCTGTTTTAACCCGAATTTTTAAATCTCTGTAAATATTTTGTTCTAATTCGCCTGTTCTTCCTTCATTTTGATTACTACCAACTATTGTATGTGGATGTTTATCCCCAACACCAAAAACTAATTTTCCACCGCCTTCATTAGCAAATGCAACAACATAACCTAAAATACATCGTCTTCTTTCTTTGGGGTCTGGTTTACTGCCTCCATTGTAAGAAAAACTCCCCCCTTTGGCTTCTTTAAATTCAATTCGATGTTCCTTTTCTTTAAGATGAATTAATTCTTCAATTTTCATTTTATTGAAATTTAGATTATTATTGTTTTATTAATTGAGCATAACTAATTGTTGTAACGACAACTATCCAAAGTTTTAAATTTTGGCAAGTTATGTTTATAGTATATTTTCCTGTTCCTTCGTTTTGAAGGAAGGAACAGGGAATAATAAATTAGTCGCAAGCGTCACATTTTTTATCATCGTTCTTTGTATTTGCTTCTTTATCTAATATTTTCTGGTAGTTCTTCATACACGTGATATTTCGTTTCCGCATCTCTTTGTTGTCTCCTACATGTGTTTCAGGAAACTTTTTCTTTTTAGAAAAAAAGGTCTGTATTCCAAGTCCTACAAATCCGAGTGCTAATAACAGCACTGTTAAAATAAAAACTCTTACAAACATATTTATAAATATTAACAAGTTAAAAATCAAACTTTTGTTCTCGTACGAAGTTAATAGTTTCTTCTATTTCTTTATACATAATTTTGTCTTCGGTAATAAAAGGAACGACTTTACGATATTCAGCGATAAAATTTTCGAGAAATTGAGAGGTTTTCATCGGTCTTCGGAAGTCAAATGCTTGCGCTGCATTTAGTAATTCTATAGATAATACTCTTTCTACATTGTCCACTACTTTCAAAAATTTCGTAGCAGCATTTCCTCCCATACTGACGTGGTCTTCTTGTTCATTTGACGATGGAATAGAGTCTATAGAACATGGCGTGCATAATTGTTTGTTCTGACTAACTATTGCGGCGGCGGCATATTGTGGTATCATGAAACCTGAGTTTAATCCGGGTGTTGCCACCAGAAATTCAGGTAGTTGTCTCCAGCCGGAGATGAGTCTGTATATTCTTCGTTCCGAGATACTTCCTAATTCGGCGATAGCGATAGCAAGGAAATCATAAGATATTGCAAGCGGTTGTCCATGGAAATTACCTCCGGAGACGATTAAATCTTCGTCAGGAAATATAGTAGGATTATCTGTTACCGAGTTCATTTCGGTGGCAATTACCGATGCAACATAGTTGATTGCGTCTTTTGATGCGCCATGTACTTGCGGGATACAACGGAATGAGTAAGGGTCTTGGACATGATGTTTGTAACGGCTAATCATTTCGCTACCTTTCAAAATATAACGAATGTTATTAGCAGTTTGTATTTGTCCGTTGTGAGGTCTGATATTTTGTATGTTTTCAAAAAAGGCATCTAATCGTCCGTCGAATGCTTCTATAGATATTGCGGCTACGAGGTCTGCGAGTTTAGATAGTTTAAACGCTTTCAAAATTCCGCTTACTCCATGTGCGAGCATAAATTGAGTTCCGTTGAGTAGTGCGAGTCCTTCTTTAGAGCTGAGGACGATAGGTTTCCACTTCAGTTTTTTCAAAGCTTCTTGTGAGGACATTTTTACGCCTTCAAAATATACTTCTCCTTCTCCTATCAGAGGCAAGAAGAGGTGTGCCAATGGCGCCAAATCTCCGGATGCCCCGAGCGAGCCGAGTTGATAAACAATAGGTATGACATTGTTGTTGTACATATCTATAATTCGTTCTACTGTTTCTAATTTTATACCGGAGTGTCCGAGAGCAAGTGCATGTACTTTAAGAAATAACATTAGCTTAATTACTTTTTTGTCCACTTCTTCTCCCATTCCGCAAGCGTGTGAGGTGACTAAGTTTCGTTGCAGTTGTGCGAGCTGGTCTTGCGAAATAGTATGATTGTATAAAGCCCCAAAGCCGGTAGTAATTCCGTAAATTGGTTCTTTTTGTGTTTTCATCCTATTGTCTAAATAATTTCGGCACTTATTAATCAGTTCTTTAGACTTTTCGGATAGTTCTAAGTGTAAGTTTTTCTCTATTAAATTAGTTATTACCTCGAAAGATAATTTTTCCGGTGAAATAATATGTTTTTCCATTTTTATAAGATAGTATTTATTTTTTTAACTTAAATTGATGTACTATTCTAAAAAGCTCATTCGCTTCGTTAGCAAGGGCTTCGGCGGCGGCAGATAGTTGCTCGGCACTTGCTGCATTCGCGGTGACGATATTTGTAGTTTCTTCCATCGAATGCGACTGTTCTTTTGCGGCGGTGGAAATTACTTGCAGTTCGTCAGCAGTTTTATTAATATTTTCTATGATAGAAGCAATTTGCGTACTTGCCAACTTAGTTATTTCTACGCCGTCTTTTATTTGCTTGTTATTGCTAATGATAACTTCTTCTATTGTTTTTGCAGACTCGGAGCTGATATCTGCGAGCTTACGAATTTCATTAGCAACTACCGCAAAACCTTTTCCTTGCTCGCCGGCTCTTGCTGCTTCAATACCTGCATTGATAGATAACAAATTAGTTTTGAACGCTATTTCACTTATCAAATTTATAGCTTCGGTTATTTCTTTAGATTTTCGTTCAATATTTAACATATATTCCAGCACCGATTTCATATTTTTACCTGCGAAATTAGCACTGGTAGCATTTTGTGTGGTCACTTCGTTCGCAAGTGCAGCGCTGTCGGAGGTATTTTGTATAGAGCTTGCCAATTCTTCAAAGTGTGCTGCTTGTGTCTGTGCGCCTCGCGAAATGCTTTCGGAGCTGACAGAAATTTCTTTGGAGGCACTCTCTAAATTTTCCACTGCATGATTGACATTTTGCAATATTCCGTTCAGTGCGGTTGTCATGTTGTTGGCATTGTAAGCTATTTCTTGCAAATCGTCATTTGTATTGATAGATATTTGTTCTCGCAAGTCACCTTCCGATATTTTTTGTGTCACATGTTTTATCTGACTAAAAGTATCAGAAATATTTTTTACTATTCTGACACTAATAAATATTGCTATCGCCATGATAAAACAAGTTATGAATACAATTAAAACAATCGTGTTAAATATTTGTTTTTGAACAGGTTTTAAGTCCGATTTTATGATAAACATACCTCTAAGTTCACCGTCTTCAAAATTTTCCATATCATAACCGAGTATATCTTTTCCATTAGAAAAAGGACTCATCTCTGGGTCGCCATGGCACTTTAAACAACCTTCGTCTTCATTGATATAAACCTGACGCATAACCCAAAACGTATTTGTTTCGGGGTCTTCATACGTTAATTGAGTATTAGATTTATCTTCAAACATCTTCAGAAAATCTATTTCTTTGTTTGTGGCAGTATTTTTAGAATTACGTGCCGACAAAGACGCTATTCTAAAAACATAATTTTCGGAAGTTGCATTTACTTCGCCTATTCTCCATGAGGCAATAATAGGCACTATGTTCATAATTTTTTCTTTATCAGAATCGGTTAGTGCAATATTTTGGTTTGATGATTTCATTTTTTCTATTTCTTCTTCCATGTGTCCATTGTTTGCCATGAAATTGCGGACTGCCTCCATCCGAGAGAGTATAGCGGTACTTTTGTTCTGCATGGCATCTTTTCCATTTTTATTTAATATCAACGAAAACAACAAGATACTAATAATGCTTGTTATTACAATAGGTAAAATAACCAGCGATAATAGCTTTTTAGACAAAGATTTTTTATTTTTCATAATAGTATTTTTTGTAAAATCCAAAGTTAATATTTTAGAATTAAAAACAAATATTTTTTTTAATTTTTAATTTGGGTTATCCTGAAAAATAAGTTAGTCCTAAAAAAGTAATGCTTTTTTAGGACTACCAATTATTTGGTAGCGTATAAAAATAGTGACCAAAATTCAAATTTACTGATTTTT
>DYQJ01000018.1 GCA_020719345.1 Draconibacterium orientale
TATATATTTTGTCTTATCTATATAATAGTAGTTATCTGTTTTTATGGTTTCGTAATTACTTATTCCGTAAGGTATTTTTTTCATTTTAATAATTTTTTATTAGTTCTTTAATAATTTTTGTGGTATTCTTTGCAAAACTCTGCGAGAAGTTGATGATCTGATATTTCACTCAGAGTTTCGCAAATAAAAGTACTTATGAATTTAACAGATTTTATTATTGCTTCAAATATTTTTTTAGCGTTTTAAATAATATGTTTTTGTCTATAGGTTTGCTAATAAAATTGTTACATCCTGATTGTATGGCTCTTGTTTTGTCTTCGTGGCTGGCAAATGCTGTTAATGCTAATATAATCAAATTAGGATATTTATTTTTTATTTGTCGTGTTGCCTCGTAACCGTCCATTATAGGCATCTTCATGTCCATCAGCACAAAATCAAATCGGTTATTTAAACAAATGTTTACAGCTTCTTGTCCGTTTTTTGCGTGAACTATGTGCTTGTTTTTCTATTAGAATTTCATACAAGAATAAATAGTTCAAATATTCGTCTTCTGCTACGAGAATAGATATATTTTTTAAATCTAATTCTGTTTTTGGGTCTTCTTTAATGATTTTGTTGGTGATTGTTTGTGTGTTGGATTGTAAAATGGTACCGCAAAATAAAAAGTAGAGCCGCTTCCTATTTCGGATTCTATCCATATTTTTCCGTCCATAAGTTCTACGAGTCCCTTCGCTATAGAGAGTCCGAGTCCCGTTCCACCATAGTTTCTTGACAGTGAGTAGTCGGCTTGTCTAAATTTCTCAAATATTTTTTCTTGTATATTTTTAGCAATACCTATTCCTGTGTCTTTGACATAGAAATTTATCTGGTTATCAATAATATGATATCCATATTCTATACTACCTTGGTTTGTAAATTTAATGGCATTATCTATTAAGTTGTTGAGTATTTTGCGGAGTTTATTTCCGTCTAATTTTATATAACAAATGTCCTCTAAGTTTTTGCGGCAGACAATTAGTTTGAGATGTCGGAGTGTTGCTTTTTTATTATGTAAATTAAAGATGTCATTAATAATTTCGTTAATATTAACATATTCATTAACTACGGTAATTTGTTTTGTTTCTATGCGCGAGATGTCAAGTATATCATCTACTACGCTTAGCAATTGCTGACAGCTTTCGTCAATGATATTAACATATAATTGTCGTTTTGCTTCGTCATTGCATTTATTTACAAGCATTTGCGAGAAACCGATGATTCCATTCATAGGTGTTCGTATTTCATGGGAGATATTTGTTAGGAATGACGTTTTTAAATTGTCGTTTTCTTCGGCTCTTAGTTTAGCTTGTATTAGTTCTTGCTCGTGCTTTTTGCGTTCTGTAATGTCTTGAATAGTAGCAACTACTCCGGCAATTTGATTGTCGGCAGTTATCCATGGGACATAATTAGCAATGTACCATTTCTTTTCTTTTGTTGTTTTATGGTATATGAATAGGTCTTGCGATTTAACTATTTGTCCGTTTAGGGCATCTTGTATTAAATTATCTACTCCTTTTTCTATCAGATGTGGAAATTTATTTAATAGATTAGTTCCTATTATTTCATCTTTGGTATATCCTGAGAATTCTTCTAAAAAGTTGTTCCACAGGACGTATTTTAGATTTTTATCATATACCAAAATTCCTTCCGCGACACTTGAAATTATCGTTTTATTAAAATTTTCTGAATTTTGGAGTTTTTGATTAGCCATTATTTGTTCGGTAATATTTTCAAATGCGGCACAAGCTTTATTGTCGTAGAGAGGGAATATATTTGCTGAGATATAAGATATTTTACCTTCAGTATCAGTAATCTCGTTATTTTTAATAACTTGATATATCTTATCTATTATTTTAAGTTGTTTGTATTGAGGTATGTGGTCGGATATTTTTTTTGCTATAAATGGTTGCATATTTATTTTTAGGTGCTTATTTGAAGCCATATTTGTGGAGGTCAGATGTATAGATTCAGGGTCGTTTTTATCTTTGAGTTCGTATATATGCAGTCCGATAGGAATGTTATTAATAATTTCTAATGACTGTTTATATATTTCTTCATCTCGTTTTTTTTGAGTTACATCATTGAATATCACCACAAATTGTTTTTCTTGTGGACAGTAAGCGAGTCCCGAATAATATCTATCAAGATTTTGTGCATAGTTCTCAAAGCTAAACGGGATTCCGGTAATTGCTACTCTACCGAAGTTCTCTATCCAAAAATCTTCTGTTCCGGGTAGAATTTCTTTAACTGTTTTACCGATGATATTTTCTGCTTTTAATCCGGTTAGTTTTTCGTAAGATGGATTAATTTGCAGATAGCGATAGTCTATAGGTCGTTGGTTCTCGTCGCAAATAATTTCGTGTAGCGCAAATCCGTCTAACATTGTATTGAAGACGTTTTTATAATTTTGCTCGCTGCTGATTAATTTCTCGTTTAGAGTTCGGCTTTGCTCATTGCTTGCTTTTAGTTCTTCGGCGATTGCTTGATATTCTTCTATTTGTATGGCTATTTCTTCAGCTTTTTCGATTAGGGATATTTCTGCTATTTTACTTTCGGTGATGTCTTTTTTGAGTCCGATAATTTTATACACCTCTCCTTTATCATCAAATACAGGTGCGAATTTTAAAGAGAAATATTTATCTTGGTCGGCTATTTTTTGAAGATGATTGTATGTTTGTTTTGTTTGTACTACCTTATCAAACAGACAATTAGAGTGGTCGTCACTATAGTCGGAACAGCTTTTAAAAACTTGATGACATTTTTTTCCTATCGCTTCTTGATTATTTATTTGATAATATTCTTCTGCTTTTTTGTTTAGTGCTTCTATTTCTAAGTCCTTATTGATTATGAGCATGACGTCATCTAATGCGTTGATAGAGTCTCGCCATTTTAGTTCTTCTTTTTTAAGCTTATCTTTCAAATATTCTTGTTCTGAAATATCTTCTGCTGTAGAGATGACCCCGATGATTTTTTGTTGTTCGTAAAGCGGGGAGTATTGTAAGCTGTAATACTTGTCGGTATTATTTTTTGTCAATTTTATCACAAACTCGGTAGTTTCTCCTTGTAAACATTCATCTACTTTAAATTTTATTTCTTTAAAAAACAGTGGGATGTTGGTAATCTCCCATATTTTTTTGCCGAGTATATTTTCGCGAGTTATACCAAATAGTTCGCTATGTTTTTTATTGACAAACTTATAAGTATAATCTTTTGTTATAACTGCGACTCCTCGTTCTATGAGGTCAAGTATTTGATAAAAAGGATTTAGCTCATTGTAGAAATCTATCGGGCTGGGAATATATGTATTTTGGTGTACCATTTTTAGTGATTATTTTGTGCGTGAACTAATAGATAATTATATTTAAAATTGCAAACTTCTGCAAATTTATAAAAAAAAAATTATAATTTATTTTTTTGCAATAAAAAAATAAAAAAAATGTTATATTTGCATAAGTTTTATCAATAAATAAAATAATTGAAGTCATGAAGAAATTATCTTTTTTATTAGTGTTTGTAACTTTTTTGTCGTTGCATGGTTTTGCCCAGTTTCAAGAAGAAGATGACCCGATGTTTGGTAACAGTCGTAAACAGCGCATATCTCTTGATACCTACAATTTTGGAAGCATAACCAATGATATAATGGAGTATGAATTTACGATTAACAACACCGAAAACAGTACTGTTTATATCAATAAAATATGTTATCCGAAGGGAGTAACTGCTTTATTGACAGCCGATAGCATTGTTTCTAAGAAGAGTGCGAAGGTAGTTGTTGCAGTTCATAAGAAGTATTTAGACAAAGGCGAGTTTGTTAAGTATGTTGACATAGAGACAAAGGAAATTAAGCCCAACGGTATGGTTATCCGTCGTACCAACACTTACGAAATAAAAGGAAAACTTGAATAAATATTATTATGTAATTGTTTCGTAATTAAAACTTGCCAAAGTTTTAAACTTTGGCAAAGTTGCCGTTTATAGTATAACTTACAATTTTCTACTTACTTATGTCTCAACACTTACAAGACTATATATCATCGTTTGAATATGCCGGTAGTTCAGATTTGTTTACAGATTGTCGTAAAACTATAACTGAAGAAATAAAAATAAATAATATATTAGTCAAAAAATTTACTAATGAGTTTTGGACTTCTAAGCAGCGTCAGTCTAATTCTATTCATGAAATTTCTTATCGTGCATGTTTTAAGTCGCAGCTTCCGAATTTTTTTATAGAGACTTTTACTAAGCCGGGCGATATAATTTATGACCCTTTTTCAGGACGTGGCACCACTGTCATAGAGGCGGCATTGCTTGGACGTAACATTATTTCTAACGACATCAATCCGATTAGTAAGATATTATGTAAACCGCGTTTGTTCATTCCCGATATGGTTAGTGTAGAAAAAAGATTGTCAGAAATAACGGTTCAGGAAAATATAGACGATGATATTGATTTGAGTATGTTTTTTCATCGTTCCACATTAAATGAGATAAAATCTTTGCGAGCATATTTGTGGTATCAGTCGGAAAATAATTTGAGTGATGATGTTGATGCGTGGATTCAAATGGTTGCAACTAATCGGTTGACCGGACATTCTAAAGGTTTTTTTTCTGTATATACGTTGCCGCCCAATCAAGCGGTGTCTCCTTCGCGTCAGATAAAAATAAATCAACAATATAATCAACGTCCAGAATATAAGAATGTTAAATCAATAATTTTGGATAAGAGCCAAGATTTGGTAAAAGATATTTCCGCAGAGCGGCGGCGAGTATTAAAAAATGTAGGCACAAAAGCTGTTTTCTTAAACAATGATGCGCGCCAGACAACGACAATAAAAGATAACTCGGTAAAATTGATAGTTACTTCTCCGCCTTTTTTAGATGTGATTCAATATGCTGAGGACAATTGGTTGCGTTGCTGGTTTAATAAAATAGATTCTAATATTTTAGATAAGATAACTGTTGCAAAGAAAATAGAAGATTGGAGTTCTGTTATGTATCAGGTTTTTAATGAGTTGTACCGTATTTTGCAGGATGATGGTTTATTAGCGTTTGAGGTTGGAGAAGTGAAAAATGGTAGTATCAAATTAGATGAGTATGTAGTAGAATTGGCTATGCAAAGTGGCTTTGTGTGTCAGGGCATAATGATTAACTCTCAAAATTTCACTAAGACGGCAAATATCTGGGGAATTTCAAATAATGATAAAGGGACTAACAGCAATCGTATAGTTTTACTTACCAAAATTTCGGAATATTCTATTTTTGTGTGAAATAAATTTCTCTATTTAATTAGATTTTGAGAGAAAACTTGACTTAGTGTCCTCTCAAAATCATTTTTTAGTTAAAATTTTGTGGTTCTTGAATATTTTGTGAATTAGTCGGCATAATAGTCGTCTAATTTGATTGCTCCCATCTCAATTAATATGTCATCATATTTGTCAGCATTTTTAAATAAGCTTTTGAATAGTTTTATACCTGTTTCTATATCAATATCTTCGTCGTAAACGTACATAGAAGAAAGTATAATTTCATTTTCACTAATGCTAAAAGATAATCCTTTAAGTATGGCATTTTCTTTTAGCAGAAATTCATATATTTCGGATATGTTCTTTTTAGGCAGTTTACATAATGTTGCATACGCTACTACATATCTTGTTTCAGGAGTGTAGCTAATTTGTATATGTGCTGATCCTTCTTCTATTTCCCAAAAGTTCATTCCTATTCTTGCCAGCCGTATGTCGTATTCTAAGCGCGTGATAATTTCTTCTATTTTTAGTCCGGCAGTAGATGGGATATATTTTCTTCCGGTAAATTCTTCTTTTTTTATTTTTACACCACAATTAGGGCAGTATTCGTTATCTGCCGAGTTTTCAGTGATGATATTAGAACAAGATTTGCATCGGATAGCGTATTTTCCAAAATATTGAGTATATTCTTGTATTATCTCTGTCAGGTAGCTGACCGGCAATGCAAATCCGAGATTTTGTCCGTCTGCGATGATAAAAGTATTTACTCCGGCGATTTTATTGTTGTCGTCAATTAGTGGACCTCCGCTGTTACCGGGATTAATAGCGGCATCTATTTGAATATATACAATTCCATTCCAGTGTCGTTCGGCTTTAGATACAATTCCTTGTGTGGAAGTAAATTTTAGTCCATAAGGATGTCCTATCGCCATTATTCTATCTCCTTCGTTGACAATTGTTTCACTAAGTTGTATTAAAGGGAGTTCAATATTTTTTGGTGGTTCTAAAAAAGCGATGTCATATACTTCATCAGCATATAAAACTTTTGATATTTCTTTTTTAAATAGTTTTCCGCTGATAACCACTTCACGTGTTCCTTCTATTACGTGGCGATTGGTAACAATAATATTGTTCGTTTTGAGATAGAAACCAGTTCCTGTTCCCCAGGGCGTTGCTATCTGGATGATAGCATTTTTAAAAATATCTATGGTGTTTTTCATTCAGATGAAGATTTTAATCAAAATTACAATTAATAAATTCGTATAAAAAGCTTGCAGCAAAATCGTGTATCGTCTTGAAATTTAGATTTTTAGTAGCAAATGTGAGATGCGGATAAGTTGTTTTGTTATTAGCGACAATTTTAGTTATCGCTTCGGTTATTGAACCTTGGTTCAGTTTTTTTGTAGTGGCATTGTAAAATTGTTCTTTAAATCCGAATTCATTAAAGAGGTCATTATTTAAAGTATGCCAGAAGACATGAAAAATATCTGTTATGACGGGGTCCATGCCAAAGCTAAAACACGAATAAGCAACAATATACTCACAAATGGCGAGTTGTATGTCGTAATGTTTGTTTTCTCGGTACCAGTGTATCTTTTCTATTTCGTCTTTGACAAAATTAATTACTTTGTTATAATGAGTAGGTCTTACTACGGCAAAAGTAGCTTTTACTTTATATAACGATTTAAAAATTTCTTCATCTGTTTTATTGAGGAAGAGTTTATAAGCTTCTATCATTCTATCTACTCGTTCTACATCGTATAGTTCGTTTTCTTCGAAGAATATGGCTTGGACTTCTCTGATTTCATCTAATAGCGCTCCTTCCGGTGCGAGCAGATAATAAAGTTTGTATGTTAGCGATAGCATCATAAAAGACCTTGCCCCGGTGAACTGATTTGCATCTAATTCGTTTACTCGTTTGATAGTTTGATTGATAGCGTCTCTAAAATACTTGATTTTAATATTTTTTTCAGTATCTGATAGTTGCTGGATGTGGTCAATATTTACGGCTTGCAAAAATGGAAATTCTTGTATCAGGACGTCGTCAAAATTGTCGGCTACATTGGCGAGTTCTTTAAGTGCGAAATATATAGAAGTAGGATGTGCAGATTGTGAAGGACAACGATGCCTTATGGTAAACATTTTGTCGATAATAGTAAATTTTGTGAACCATAAATAATAGTTCTCGCTGAGGAGTTTACGCATGACTGCAACATTTGGCTTCTCAAACTTTACTACTTCGGCTTCTGCAAATATCTCTTTTTCAGAAGCTGTTCCTTTTACTATCTTAGACCCTTGTATTATCTCAAATTCTACTCGGTCATTGTAAGTTTTAAATTTAACATTATCTATTTTTGGGTCTCTAAGATATTTGAAAAATTCATTGTATGTGTCTAAGTATTTTTTCTCTTTAAAAAAATCTACGGCACGTGTCCAGCACTCCAGCTGTTCGGCATTTTTATTTCTATCGGTGTATCTTCCGAATTGTATATTCGGTTTATTAGTACCGGATTGTACTTTTGGAGATGAGAAAAACTTTGAAAATAATCCCATAATAATAATTTTTTATTTATTATCCATCTTATTAAAAATTTCGTCTATTTTTTGTTTGAGGGCGTCGGCATCAGTTGTGTTTACATTTTCGCCGTATTGGTACTGCAATTGTTCTAATTGTTTTTGATATTCTTCTTTAAGAGCAACTTCTTTATTCAAGTCTTCCATATTATATTCCAGATATATAGCATTTCCTACCGCAGAGTCATCATTTTGAACGGTTCGTAATCTATCGTTTTGACGTTCTATTTGCTTAGATTTTCGTTCGTCTGTTTTAATTTTGTTCATCTTAGATTTTAGATCTTCATATTCAGTTTGTAGTTTATCAAATATTTTTATCTTAGACTTTTCTAATTCTATTTGTTTTATAAACCCTTGCATGAGGTCTGAGCATTTATCCAACACTTCGTAAGATAGTTTATTTCCGTATTCTCCTTTTATGAGTTCCCATTTTTCTAAGGCTTCTATATTTTTAAAAGGAACACCATTTGGAAAGAGGTCGGGAGTAAACGTGTTCATTACGGTGTCTTGCGCCCATTGAGTAAGTTTTTGTATGTTGGTTTCGGATTTGTATTTGTCTTGTCGTGCTTTAGTGATGGCTCTTCGTATTTGAGAGTCTATGTCTTGCGGCGGTTCTTCTTGCTTTGTTATCTCTTTTGCACCTTTGATAAGTAATGCTATTATCGCTAGTATAAATCCTACTATCCCCAGCACAATCGCAAGAATGATTAGTTGTTTTAGGAAAAAATATACTATTATACCGCCTGCTATTGCCAAAATCCCGAAAATCAATAATTTCGCTTTTAATTTCATAATATTAAATTTTAAATTTGTTATAAATGAATACACAATTATATTAGTGCAAAAATAAAAAAAAATCATATAAAATAAAAATAATAATTTATTATTTTTACTTTAGCTCAAAGTTTTTTTACGTTATGCGAAAATTATTTTTATTTATAGGTTTTCAGTTTCTGGGAATAGTATTTTGTTTAGCACAAGATAAGGAGATAATTATAAATCTTGTGAAGATACAGTTTAATTATTCCAACATACTACCACATTATGAAGGATTCAATTATTTTATTGATAAACAACCTTATGGCTTTGAAATTAACTTAGGGATACAAAGTTTTGGAAAAAAAATGTGGGAAGAGTTGTATGATTATCCGCAAATGGGGATAGGTTTTTTTTATGTCAATTTAGGAAATAAAGACATATTAGGGACAGCAAAATCTATTTTTTGGTTTTATAATAAGGTCTTTATAGATAAAAGACGACTTGCGGTGATTTTAAATTCCGATTTCGGAATAGGGTATATTTCTAAGCCATTTAATCCGCGGACTAATCATTTGAATTTTTCGGTTAGTACAAAATTAAATATTCATTTTGCTTTGTCCTCTGAATTATATTTTAAAATAAATAATCGTCTGAACTATTTTGTTGCATTCGGCTTTAATCATTTTTCTAACGGGGCGATAAAAAAACCCAATCTGGGAATTAATTTATTGAATATACAAAGCGGCGTGAATTATTCGTTTGGCAAAAAATACTCACAAATTAAAACCGAGAATAAAATATATAATAAATATAATCAACTATATGTGAACTTCAATTTAGGTGCGACAAGTAATACCCAATTTTCGGATAAGAAAAAATATATCGTCTCTCTGTTTCGGGTAGGTATGGATAGAAATGTCTCTTTTAAAAATAGTTTTGGCGTGGGAATAGATATATTTTATAATTCGTCATTGAAGCTTGATTATAAAAATCAGAAAATTACCGTTCCCAATAATTCTGTTATTAATTATATTTACCCCGGTTTGTACGTAGCATATACCCGCAAACATGGGAAAATACAAATTATTGCAAATATAGGTGTCAATTATAAGTCAAAATTAAATAAAAAATTTTGTTATTATCAAAAACTTGGAGTCCGATATGAGATAATAAAAAATATCTATTGGGAGTCAAGTTTAAAATCTAATTTAACAGTTGCACGCTGGGTTGAACATGGAATTTGTTATAAAATCCGTTTTTCTAATTTAAAATAAACACATATGAATTATTATTTGGGCATGTTTCATAAATGCTTAAAAGTAGTTGACACTTTTTTCTCTGCGAAATTCCGCGAATAACTTTGCGAAACTCTGCGAGAAATTGATAATCAAATATTTTCACGCAGAGTTTCGCAAAGTTAAAAACGCAAAGTTCCGCAAAGTGTAAACTAATGAATGAAAGATGCCATTATTTGCTAAGAGTTTTTAAATTTCTTAGCAAATAATAAAAAAATGAGATTCTAATTTGTAAAAATAACTTGTTTTAGAACGGTAAGTCATCTTCTGGAGTAATTACTTCTTCCACTTCATTTATTTTCTCATCTTCCACTTTGTTATTTTCTACGTGTCTGCTTGTTTGTTGCGTGGTTCGTTCTTGCGGTTGTGTTGTAGTTGTGGTAGTGTTTCTGTTTACTGCGTTTGGACCTGTAAGTGGCACGATACCAATTTTATCAATTTGCCATACGGTTAATGAAGTGTACCATTTTTCATTAAATTCTCGCGATTCTATATTAAATCTCACTTTTAAATCTTCTCCGAGTGCGAGTTTTTTTAGTGCATCTGCTTTGTCGTTCCATGCGTCAAAGCACATTTGTCGTGGATATTGTTCTTTTGTTTCTAAGATAAAAGCTTGTCGCACCCATGGACCTTTTGCACCTTGTCCTGTTTGTTCAGGGAGAATTTTAGTTAATTTACCGTCTATTTCTAATGCCATAACTCATTGTTATTAAGATTGTTAGTAATTATTTTTATTAATTGTATTTCATATACCAATAGCATATTTTTCTCTATTTTGTGGTCGTGAAACTTTTCGCCGAAAGCGAGTTGTGGTTTTACGTATATCTCGTATATAGCGCCTTCTGACATCATCATCAGGGTTTCTTGCCAGGCGAGTATTGTTCTGTTTAGCGGGACTGTTACCGGAAGTTTGTCAAATGTCTGGTCAATTACTGCGCCTTCTATGTTTTTCAAGCGGTAGTTTAAAACCACTTCATCTTCCATTGTAGGCGTGCTTCCGTAAGCATCTTTTATTATTCGGTACTGCAATCCACTATGAGTTTCTACTATCCCGCTTTTGTTTCTATTTTCTTTTAAAAATTCTTTATTGTCTGTCTTCGTTATTTTATCTTTTTTTTTTTTTTTCAATAAGAAATATTTGTACAACAGTTCTTGACTTTTGTCGTAGCTAACCGCCAAAGTATCTTCTGACAGAACTTGCTCTATTGCTACCTTCATCAGCTCCATGTCAATCTCTGTTATTCCTTCTTGTTTGAGTTTTTGTCCGATATTAATTCCCACACAATAGCTTAGCGAGTCTTCATATTCGCTCAAATCTATTGAAGAGTCAACATTATTATTGGTGTTGCAAGCCAACAACGAAATCAAAAGCAGATATAAAAAGAATTTAAGAATCTTCATTTAGTCTATAGATATTAATTTTATTTTAAAAATTAAAGCTGCAAACGGAGGAATTACTCCACTTGCACCATTGACGCCGTATGCTTTGTCGTAAGGTATATAAACTTCCCATGTAGAGCCCACGGGCATGAGTTGCAAAACTTCCTGCCAGCCGGGGATGACGCCTCCGACAGGAAAACTTACCGGCTCGCCGCGTTCAAAAGAGCTGTCAAATACTGTTCCGTCTACCAGTGTTCCATGATAATGTGTTGTAACTTTGTCGCTTGCCTTAGGGATAGCACCGCTTCCTTTTTCTATAATTTTATATTGAACTCCACTTGCCAATGTAACGACTCCTTCTTTTGTCTTGTTAGTCTTCAAAAAATCTTCGCCTTCTTTTTTCACTTCTTCATACTTCTTAGCTTCTTCGCGTGTGAAATATTGCATAATAAAACTCTGGGCGCTGTCGGCATCTAATAAAAGTTTATTTTCTTTATAGACATCTTGAATAGCTTTAGCAAGCGCTATTTCATTCAGTCCAACAATTCCTTGCGATTTCAAATTTGTTGTAACACTAATTCCGAGTGCATAGCTTAGTGAGTCCTCGGTGGTTTTTAATGTTGTTTTTTGTATTTGCTTTTCTACATTGCATGCGACAAGAAGAAAAGCAATAACGATGACAAAAAGAGATAAATATTTCATATTATTTATGTTATAAAAGTTCGTGTACTTCATTTTTTACGGTTTCAAGTGCATAAGTAATTGGTGATTCTTCTACGGCAATATACATTTCTATAATCATTCTGCTGTATTCCATAGAAGAGGTATTTTCTTCTGTTCGCATGGAAGCAGTATTAATGAGCTTTATTATACTCTCTTTTGCCGCGCGTACCGAATCCCATGCATGCGGCGAGACATAAATTTGTTGAGACAAATTATGTTCAAATTCTTGTCGAATGGTCATTAATAAAAAAGATTGCAAAGTTTTAGCATCTATAGATGCGGAGGCAACACGTACGAGCAAAGCATCTGGAGTAATTCGTTCTAAAAGAAGAATTATTCTTTCATAAGCTTGCAATTTCAGTGGGGTAATTATCTTTTGATTGTTCAGATTGAGCTCGTATCTAAGTTTTCGTTCGTCTTTTTCTAAGAACGACTTGATTGTAAGATATGATGCTAACAAGACTATGGTTGCCGGTAAAACATATTTTAGTATCTCTAATATTTCCATGATTACTTATTTTTTAAGGCACAAAAATAAAAATTTTTTTTAATAAAAAAAAAGAAATGATTTTTTATTTATTAAAAAAAAAATTTGGATTGTATGTCGCTTAGCTAAGAAGAATATTTGGATAGTCCTAAAAAAGTAATACTAAATTATTTTAAAATTAAATAAAGATAATTTCTATTTATTAACTCCTATAGAGTTATTTTATTAATTATACTAAAAACGGGTATAATTTTAACTTTTATTCTTATGTAATTATTTCGTAATTAAAACTTGCCAAAGTTTTCAATTTTGGCAAGTTGCCGGTTATACTATAATTAATTTTATATTTTTAGCATTACTTTTTTAGAACTACCCTACAATATTTAATCTTCCTCCATGTATGCGATACTGCCGCCTACCCAAGTCTTATTTTTATTGAATTTGACACCTATCAAATCTCCTTTGCTTAGTCGGGCAAGATTTATTACCGGAATAGGTCGTTCTTGATTGTCTAACCATATATACATCATACGGATTTCACATTTTACTCCTCCGTCAGGCGATTCTACGGCTTCGGCATATTGAACTTTTTGCTGTAATAAGTAATTTTCAGGGTCTTGTATTTTTTCTATATCTTCTTTTGTGACATGGAAAATAATTCCTTCGCCGGCAAAAGAGAATAACGGTTTTAATACGTAATTTTCAAGGTCTTGCGGTATCTCTTTGTAGTCACTTAGAAATTTAGTATTAGGGGCATACTTAGAATTAACAAAAGGTACAGTATATTTGCTGATGCGATAAAACCAATTAGGATGTCCCGCCCACTGAACGTCTACGTCTTCGGTGAGATGAAATTGCAAATCCATGTCGGTTCGTTTTAATAGTTCATCAAAAATCACACGGTTGTATATCCTTAGAATAGGTGTTTTTACACCGTTATTCATATAATAAAGCTTTCTTCCTTCTCGGATAACCTTAGAAATACAGACCGGATTAATTCCATAATACGCCTGAGTGACGTAAAAGTCAATGTTTGTTCCTTGTTTTTCGGGTTCTATTTCTAATAAGATAACATTCTCTGGATTAAGTCCGGCAAGTAGGGCATCTCCGAGTAGTTTCTTATACGTATCTGGTGTCATGCCGCCGAGAAAGCTGGTATAGTTATCAGGAATATCAAAATATTTTCGGTATGCACCGTCAAGGAAGTGTTTGTGTGCATACAAGCTCGGAAAACCTTGCATCTCGATGAGACGCGGCACATATTCCCCATTTTCACCTATGCAGATTCCGAAGTCAAAGACTGCAAAGAGCGGATGCGCATCTTCATTAGGAACATTAACATTTTGCGGGACAGCATTTTTTGTTAGTTCTTTAAAATCGGGTCGGCAAACGAGTTCCACTATATCTTCACAAGCTTCTAATAGCTGGTTTTTCAACTTCTTAGGTATGAAAATAGGTGTTTCGGCGGAGCGATACCTGAGCTTACAATTAAACGAAGTATCAAGGTAATCTAAAAACTGAACATAGCGTTCGTCAGTGAACTTGCTATTATAATCTTTTCTTAATTTATCTACCATGAGCTTTTTGAATTAGAATTTAAATATAATAAATTTGAAACTGCATATCTTAGAAAAGCCGGCAAAATTATCCGGTAAGTAAGATTTATTTTATACGGGTCTCTAATGTTTTCTATTATTTGCATAAATTTGCGTTCTCCATATTGTTCCTTCAATTGACGCTGTTTTTCCGGCTGCATATAGTTCTCATACAAAGATATAATATCGGCTTCCGGATGAAACTGTGTGCCTATCATCTCTTTAGAGAAACGAAAAGCCATTATCGCGCGTTCAAATTCTACATGCTCCCGAATCTTTTCCAGACACAATATTTTTGCGCCAAAAGCACGTATCGCCTCCATATCTGGTCGAACAACTTGCCAATCACGTGACTCTACCGCATAAAATACATCAGGTAATTTAATCAGTATGTCATCTGTTATTCCATCTTCTGTTTTATGAATAGGATAAATACCGAAGGCATTAGAATTTCTACGACAGACAACACCTAACTTAAAGTGATTGGTTATCATTTGAAATGAGTGACATATAAAAAAAACATACTTCTTCTTTGTCTTTTTTTTGTTCCATGCCCGAACCTCGTCAATAAATTCAAAATAATTTTTATCCCATACTCCATCACCATCTAAAGGACTACCCGGACCACCTGTTGCTATATAAATATCATGATCCATAGAAGGAACTTCATTTGCACCTCTTATGTTATATATCTTATACTCTAACGGGAATATTTGATTATCAAGAATATCTGTAATATTTTTGCGACCCATATTAGGATAGTTAAGATACATGTCCAAAATTGCAACTTTTATATCAGAACAATACATTTCTATTATTTTTTAGTTAAATATTTTTGCAAAATTAGAAATTTTTTGTAAAAAAATAATATTTTTATGGTTATATTTTAAAATATTTTTAATTTTGCAATGCAATGTCTGTTTTATTGTACATAAATATTTTAAAATTAATATAATTATATGAAAAATTTGTTTATAGAATCAAGAAGTCAAGGACGAATGGAACGCTCACCGGAAATAGATTTTAACGCCGAATCCGGAATTTTATCAATAACAGGGGAATCAGTATTAGAAAATCCGCTTAGATTTTATACGCCCGTAGTAGAGTGGATGAGAGAATTTGTGGCTACTTTTAAGCACGAAATTAAACTGTCTATCCGATTAGGATACTATAATACAAGCACTTCTAAAAATATCTATACTTTATTAGAAATACTTAGTGACCATTTAAAAGCCGGTGGAAAAGTCAAAATTGACTGGTACTATAAAAACTATGACTCCGACACAAGAGAAGAAATAGAAGATATCATGCTGGATTTGGACTTAAATATAAACATGATTAGCTACATTCCAAACGATGAAGAATAATTAAAATTTAATCTTTTATAAATAATTTATGCATCTCAATTTATTGAAAATAAAAGAACTAATCAAATTACAGCAAATAAATGACCCAGAGATTATACGTTGGTTAATTTCTGAATTTGCAAATCTACAATGGCTACAAGAACTTTTGTATATGCTGTTGGAGAAACAATTTTATGAAGTCTTTTGTCAAGACGAACTGACAGATAAAATCCTAAAAATGAAAGTAGGAGATGCTTTATTTAATTTCTATCTTGCTAAAGATAATCATGAGATGCAAAAAGAATTTTATAATCTGTTTATTGAAAGGTACACATTAATCAGAAGCAACACTGATGTGATGGACAAACCCGAGCTGTGGAACATGACCAAAATTTTTGTCCAACAAAAACTCGGCTACTGGGACAAAAAACAAATGGACGATTTTAAATCTTCGCTCAGCTACAAATTTAAAGAGAATATTCATGAAGGAAATTTAATTAAAAAACTGAAAATCTGTAAGATAGAATATTTTTTGGAAAAAATTAGAGAGAAAACACAAATATTAGACACTGATAAAGCTCTAAATTTATTAGAAATCTCAAAAGATAATTTATCGTTAGAATCGCTTACAAAAAAATATGAGTATCTTAGAATGCAAACCGCAAGTGAATTTTGCTGGGCAAGTGTATTTAAAATAAGTGAATTGCAAGGTACTCTTTTTATGATAGAATATGCTTATTCAGTTATTTTCTTAAACCTTTTTTATAATAAACAAATATCACAAGAACTTGATTATAACATAGATACACAGGACAATGTAAAATCTAACTCGCTTTTTCTAAGAAAAATAATTGATGTGGAAAACCAAGATATTGAAAATATTAAATATAAAAGACTGCCACTTGAAAAGATGAAGACATGGTGGGAAAATCTGCCGAAAGACGAAAAAAAAATATTGTGTGACCAGTTGAGTATTAAAACTAATATATGGGGAAGATACAAGCCCGATGACAACGAACTCGCAGAGGTTTATAAGCAGAAAAACAGACTATTAGCGAAAGAACAATCTAAAAAATATGAAGAAATAAAAATAATCAGAGACCGATTTTTTGAGAAAAATAAAAATTTAGAACCAGCACTCTTTCAAAAACAGTACTATATTTACGCTGCACCATATACAGAATTAGTGCTTATACCCGAAGCAACCTTTGAGATGGGAAGCGATACAACTGAAAGAGGACGAACTTATAACGAATATTTGCATAAAGTCAAAATAAGCAGCTTTTATATAGCTAAATACGCAGTCTCACAAAAACTTTGGACAGCGGTGATGGGAGATATCTATAAATCTAAATTTGTGGGAGATAATTTGCCTATTGAAAATATTAACTGGTACGACGCCATAATGTTTTGTAACGAGTACAGCAAAATTTGTGGATATATTCCTTATTATGAAATAGATAAAAATTTAAAAGACGACAATAATAAAGCGGAAACCGACTTCTTCAAGTGGACTGTAAAAATAATTCCGACCTCAGATGGATTTCGTCTGCCAACAGAAGCTGAATGGGAATTTGCTTGTCTAGGATATTCTAAAACTCCTTTCAACTCAGGAGATACAATAAAAACGGATAAAGCTAATTTTAACGGTTTACAACCTTATTACGATGACGAAAAATCTTTTGATTGGAACAGGACAGTACCGGTTGACAACTACGTAACCTACGGATTCGGATTGCATAACATACATGGTAATGTTAGCGAGTGGTGTTGGGACTGGTTTGGGGAATATCAATTTACGCCGGGCGAAGTAACAGAAAATCCAACCGGAGCTGTATATGGAGAGTATCGTATCACACGAGGAGGCAGTTATTTGAGTGCGGCACAAAATATTAGAACAGCAAGCCGTTCTATCGCTTCTCCTATTCAACGACACTCCTCGCATGGCATGAGAGTAGCACGTAATATACCGAAAAATTTGAATACGGATTCAAAAACTTTTTCTATTTTTTTATAATTTTTGTTGTAAATATTTCAGTGAACCATTTTTAAATTCCAAATATAAATCTACAATCAATTGTTTATGTCTTGGAATAGAATCAAACTTGGAAAAAATAAAATAATCAATTTTTTGTACAATAAAATAATGTAGTCGAGAGTATTCATATTTTGAATATGAATTTGTTAGAATTTCAGAAAATACATCTTTGGCTTTTGACTTTACAATAGCCAACTTCATTTCTTTATTGTTTTCATTCAAATCTGTAAAATATTCATCTATATGTTTTCTTAGTTTTTCGTAATAATCGTCAATTTTATTTTTTCGTGCAATTATTAGAGAGTCACGTAAACCACAAAGATCTTTTGTTGTAATTCCTTTTTGAATATCTACACCATTAATTGAAATTGGCTTTATTTCGCCAGTAGCCAAAAAGACAAAATAATCTTCGGGTTTGTCAATTTCTGGATTTAATATTAAAGGTTTTTCATTTTTTAGAAAATCGGAATCTATCAACTGTTTTGAAGTGTCAATTTTATTATTAGGCAGTAATTCTGGTTCATAAAATCTCTGATTTTCAACTTCTATTGGAAAAATATTTGATTTCAGACTATTACATCTTTCACATGAGGGCAGAAGGTTTGTCCATTCATATCCTAACCAATAATAACCATTATGTCCAATTATTTCTTTCTTATCAATATCTTTTACTTTGTCCTTTGGGCGATAATGGTCAATTCTAACGGAAAACCCTTCTGTTATAATTTGTTCACAATAAGCACATTTATTGTTATACAATTTCAATAAACTGTCTTTAACTTTTGCACTGTTGTAAATGCTATTTATTTTTTCGCCATTTTTGCTTTTTATAACTTCGTCAAGTGCCTTTTCACAAGGTTTGTGTGTTAAATTCTTTGGCTTATCTATCGTTGACTTATCTATACTTATCATGCTAACTATTTTATTTTAAATAAGTCATCAGGAAAATTTTTTGAATCTTTTTCAATCTCTTCAAGCCGCCGTTGAATTTCATCATTTTCAATAATTTGATTATAAGTTTCTTCTGTCCGCAAATCTTTCAAATTTTTGTTACTTTCCGGAATGAGTTTTTGAAAATTAAAATAAGGTGACGTTAGTAAACTATTTGGTAATAAATTAGATGGATTTATACATTGTTCACTTAAATCCTTTATAGTAATTATCTCTAAATTATTTCGTTCTAATTTAAGGTAATACGAGTTCGGAGGTGCTCCTAAAAATATTATTGGACTATGCGTAGCAATAACAAATTGAATTTTTTTGAAATTTTCGCTCAATTTTATAATGAAATATCTTTGCCAATTTGGATGTAAGTGACTTTCTATTTCATCTATAAATACGACACCGGAATAATCTTTAATGTTTTTAATTTCTGGTTGGTTTTCCATGAAACGTATTAGCATATCACCTATTATCCCAATTAACGAACGCATACCTGCTGCTAATTGCGAAAATGATACTTTTCGTATGATTTCTTCTTGTTTTCTATTTGATGGATTATCCGAATTTTTCTCATAATAAATCACTTGATTTCCATAATCAGTTTTTTCAATTTTTATATCATAAAGATTTGGAATAATGTTTTTTAACAAATCAATTATTTCCTTTTTTTTGTTTTCTGCATTAGTATTTCCGTCATTTAGTTCTATTAATTTTTTTTCAATATTTAATAAATCTGTCCCTTTTTCAAATAAACTATTTGTTATCGGTATAATTGCTTTTTCTTCTTTTGTCAATAAAATTCTTATAGTGCCGTATCCAGCAACGTTTTTTTCTAATGTATGATAATTTCCGCGAAATTCAGAGATAATAAACTCTTTATCCTTTTTATACATTAACTCAATTCGCGAATCTTCGCTTATTTCATTTTGCTTTAATTCTTTATCGCCAACAAAACCAATTAATAATGCTCTTAAAACCGAAGTTTTTCCGGAAGCATTTTCACCTGTAAGAAAAATAAAATTGCTATCAAGTGGTATATTATGTATTTGTAAATTTTTTATCCCTTGAAAATTCCTAATTCTAAATCCATGTATCGCAAGTGGTAGTTTTTTATTACTTTGAATATTTTTGATATTGTGTTTTAATAATAAATATTTTTTATGTACGTTTATCAATAATTTATTTTTTTTATCATTATTTGTATCAATATAAAAATCAGAGAAATGGATAATAATTTGTCTTCTTAGCAATGTAAATTCTTCATTTTTATCTTCTGCAATTTTATCCAAATTTATAAATACGTTCAATATTAATTCAACAATTTTATC
The DNA here is from genome assembly GCA_020719345.1 of Draconibacterium orientale. Lineage (GTDB taxonomy): Bacteria > Bacteroidota > Bacteroidia > Bacteroidales > DYQJ01 > DYQJ01. The sequence continues at coordinate 19,750 of DYQJ01000018.1, forward strand.
TTCCAACAAATTATTTATTTCAACATTGTTAATTTGTTTGTCAATATTGTCAATAATTTGTTTTCTTTTTTCTAATATATCTTGTCTATTCAAATTTAAAATAGTTACATTTTTTTGTCCTCGCTCAGTATTTCCATAAATAATTCCACTTTTGTCATAATAGAAATGATTTTCTGGAGTATCAACTTCTGGATGAATAATAATAGGTTTTTCAGATAAAAGTAATTCAGAATCTGCCTTTTTATCTTCTTTATTTTGCGGCTCGTCTTTTACTTGTTTGCTCAAAATAGGAAATTTATCCGTTTTATTCTTATTGCAAGCATGACATACAGGTAAAAGATTAGACCATTCATTTTCCAACCATTTATACATTGATTGGGGTCTGTAATGGTCAACTTTTATTTTATCCAATTTTTGTTCGCAATAAGCACATTTATTATGATATATTTCTTTTAACTTATTTTTTACAGAATCATCTTCATAAGCATTCTTTTTGTTTGTTAAGAGAATCTTAGGAATATCGTTAAAATCTTTTTTTACTGAAATCATATTTTATATTTTTAAAATGCAAATTTATTAAACATAACGACTGACTGTCTAAAAACACAAAGATAACCTTTTTTATATTAAATGCAATTTTTTTTCAAATTTTACTTTTTTAGGACTATCAATTATCCTCCCAATGAATTAAACTTGTCATAATTATTGGCTACTCCTTTTAAAGGTTTGTCGTTTATTGCATTCATAAAAGCTTGTTCTATACCGAGTTGCCGTATATCATATTCTATATCAGAGAATAAACATGGTTTGATTTTGGCATCACTTGTTATCCGCAGACGATTGCAAATTTTACATTTCCCGCCGTCGCCTCCAATGACCTGTGCATATTGTCCCGATTCTAAATTCATCTCTTTGATAAAACGAAATTGTAAATTATTCTTTATACAGAAGTTTCGTATTTCAGTGGCATCGTCTTCGTATTGACTTTGTTTAATAACACAATTTATTTTTATAGGAAAAAAATTGACTGCCTTAGCAGCCTCTATCCCGCTTAGTACATCGTTCAAATTTCCCCAGCGAGTAAGCTTTTTAAATCTCTCAGGATTTAAAGTGTCCATGCTGATATTTATTCGGTGCAATCCTGCTTCTTTAAGCTTCTTAGCATATTTGCTTAATAAAATACCGTTTGTGGTCAATCCCAAATCCGTTAAACCTTCTATTTTAGAGAGTTCTTCTACTATTTGTATTATATCTTTTCTTAATAGTGGTTCGCCACCTGTCAGTCTCACTTTATTGATGCCCATTTTCACAACATATCTAACAATTTCAACTATCTCCTCCAATTTTAAAATCTTATCTTCGCTTATAAACACCTGTTCTTCTCGCGGCATACAATATTCGCATCGCAAATTACAATGGTCAGTAACCGAAATTCTTATATATGAAATATCCCGATTATATTTGTCTAACATTTACTAATTCTCCTTTTTCTATCCTATCTGTACCAATATTTATTTCTATAAAACAATTAGCATTTGTCAACGCATTCAGATGTGCCGAACCATGATATTCAATGACTTCTACTTTATTGTAATCTATTATGCGTGCCGGGACAAATACTTTGCGGTCGCTATTTTTTCGTATATAATTTTTTGCTAATTTCAGCTGTAATAGTTTCGTTTTATAGTCATAATTATAGTTTTGCATCTTATATATCAATTTTTCGCCAAGAATATCAAATTGTAGAAACGTAGAAACCGGATTTCCCGGCAAACCGAGACAAAATTTGTTCTCACATCTTGCCAACAAAGTCCGTTTACCAGGTTGCACAGCAATATGATTAAAAATAATATCAAATCCTTTTTGTTTTAATATTTGGGGAACATAATCATAATCCCCCATAGAGACGCCACCTGTAAAAATGATTAAATCACTACATAACAAAGCTTTATCTAATATTTGTAAGACATCTTCTTCGCTATCTTTAATTATTCCCATATAATTAGGCATTATCCCCAAATTTTTTATCTGCGAAATTAATGCGTAACTGTTGCTATTTCGTATCTGTCCTTGAGTTATTTGTTGATATGGCTCAACAATTTCGTTACCTGTAGCAATTAAACTTATTTTTGGAGATGTAGCAACTTTTATTTTCCCCTTTCCTACCATTGCAAAAATCCCTACATGTGCCGAGCTAATTAATGTTTGTGTAGATAATAATTTTTCGCCGGTAATAAAATCTTCCGCTTTATAACAAATATTAAGATTTGATGATTTCTTTAAAATCTTGATTTTTCCTTCGGCTACATTAATAGTATCTTCTATCATCACAACAGCATCTGCTCCAGCCGGAAGCATGGCTCCTGTCATTATTTTTATGCAACAATTTTCACTCACACGCTTTTTGGGAACTTCCCCGGCTTGAATTTTATCTATTATTGTCAACTCGTTATCAATATCTGCTTCTCTATAAGCGTATCCATCAACTGCTGATTTGTCAAAAATAGGCATGTCGGTGTCAGCAAAAATATCTTCTAATAAAATTTTTCCACACGAATCTGTTATATCTATTATCTCTTCTTTTGGAATAAACACCATATCGTCTATCAGACCAATAGCTTCCTCTAATGTTATCATAATATCTCTTATAAAAATAAATGATTATAAATTTTATGCCTGCAAAAATATTATTTTTTTTTTTATTTTAATTAAAATATATAGAAATTTTGTATTTTATTAAAAAAATTTTACTTTTGCAGATGAAAAAATATAAGTGATTTTTTATTAACTTGTAAACTAAAAAGATATTTTATGAAACCCGTACGAGAAAAAGCAATAAAAGACATTACTGAGGATGCTGATTTAGAGGCGATTATAAAACGAAGCAAGGTATGTCATGTAGCCATGATAGATACAGAAAATAGACCTTATTTGCTCGCATTTAATTTTGGTTATGCCAACCGCACAATCTATTTGCATTGTACAAAAGAAGGAAAGAAGATAGATGTTTTGCGAAATAATAATAATGTGTGTGTCTATTTTGATTGTGACCACGATGTTTTTGCACGCAATGAGGAAGTCGCATGCTCATGGCGAATGCGTTACCGAAGCGTATTAGCCGATGGAAAAGCTGAAATAGTGGAAGACTACGAGCAAAAATTAGAAGGATTAAAACTGTTGATGACAAATTATTCCTTCCAAGAATTCAAATTTTCACCTCCAGCAGTGAACAATGTCTTGGTAATAAAAATAAAAATAGATAAATGGTCGGGAAGGTCTTTTGAATATTAACTAAAACTCGTATGAACATTAATTTAACAGTGCAATATTTTTTACTATAATTTAATATATAAAAAAATGGATAATACAAAAAAAAATATTTTGATTGTCGATGACGATGTCGATATTTTGGAACAAATTAAGATGTACGTAACAAGTTATGGTTTTAATCCGATAACTTTGAGCAGTCAAAAAGAAGCCGAAAAATTTTTGGAAACAAACAAGCCCGATTTGGCTATTTTTGACCTGATGATGGAGAAAGACGATAGTGGATTTATTTTGTCCTACAAGCTGAAGAAGAAGTACCCGGATGTGCCTGTAATTATAGCTACTGCTGTCACCTCCGAAGCAGGAATGGTCTTTGGGATAGATGAAAAAGGCGAGCGAGACTGGATAAAAGCTGACCTGTATCTGGAAAAAAATCTTAGAGCTGACCAGCTAGAACGTGAAATAAAAAAACTCTTGAAGTTATAATTTCTTCTTTTTTCATATAAATAACAACTTTTCGAATACGAAGAGTTGTTATGTTTTATATTATTAATAATAAAATAATGACAACATTAAAAGTACTCGTAGTAGACGATGAACCTGCAATTAGATCTGGAGTCATCAGGATTTTAAAAAATCACAACGTCAGCTTTCCTTTTATTCAAGAAGACTTTGATTTTGAACTAATAGAAGCCGGAACAGCTGAGATTGCCACCGAGATATTAGAAAAAACAAAAATAGATATAATGTTGCTTGACAACAAGTTACCCGGCATGGAAGGTATAGAATTCTTGAAAATTGTTAGTGAAAAGAAACTAGACCTTGCAGTAATGATGATCACATCGCATGCATCACTTGATTTGGCAGTTATGGCAACCAGACGTGGAGCTTATAACTTTGTTCCTAAACCTTTTACCCCGCAAGAAATGAGAGCCGCTATAGAAAGTATAGCTAAACACCTATACTTAAAGCGGATGACAAGCACCTTGAAAGAAGAAGGTAAACAAATCCGATTCAAATTCCTATCTGTTCTCTCACACGAATTGAAATCTCCTATAAATGCTATAGAAGGATATCTCCGTATTATGCAAGAAAAACAAGCCGGCGAGAACATAAACAATTATAAGGTAATGATTGAAAGATCCATAGACCGAATAAAAGGAATGCGCGGACTTATTATGGACATGTTAGACCTGACCAAAATAGAATCTGGCACTAAAACCCAGAACCTTAAACCTGTAGATATTTGTGAAATAGCGCGCATGACACTTGACTCAATGTATCCTCTTGCCATTCAAAAAAATGTTAAAATATATCCCGACCTCATAGAAGAATTAACAGTCACTGCTGACCCAAGTGAAGTGGAAATAATTTTTAATAATCTTATTTCTAACGCAGTAAAATATAACAAAGACGGCGGTAAAGTATTTTTCACCATAAAAAAGCAAGATGAAAATATAATTATTATAGTCGAAGACACCGGAATAGGTATGAACGAAGAAGAACAAAAACAACTGTTCAAAGAGTTTGTAAGAATAAAGAATCAAAAGACACAGCAAATATCTGGAAGTGGACTCGGACTCTCTATTTTACAAAAATTAGTGGATATGTACAAAGGCAATATTCAAGTAGATAGTAAAGAAGATGTGGGAACAAAATTCACTGTAACGCTCCCTCTTATTAAATAATAAGCGATGACACACGATATTTTAGAGATTAGTGGGATGGAATTTTTTGCAAAGATAGGTTGTTTTGAAGAAGAAAAAATTACCGCTAATAAATTTATCATAGATTTAATAATTGTTTTAGACTGCAACAAAGCAGCAATATCTGATGATTTAACCGATGCAATAGACTATCGTCTAATTTACGACATTGTAAAGATAGAAATGCAACAAAAATGCAATCTAATAGAGAATGTCGCTAAACGAATATTAGATAAGTTAATTAACTCAGTTACAGAGATAAAAGAGATAACTATAAAACTTTCAAAAATTAATCCCGTACTCGGAGGTAAATTAGATAAAGTTTCTGTAATTTTTAATAAAAAAAATGTCTAAAAAATTTTTTTATTAAAAAATGTTTTTTATCTTTGCAACGTAGTTCATTTTTCTAATGGGTCTCATAGCCGAGTGGTTAGGCACCGGTCTGCAAAACCGTCTACAGCGGTTCG
>DYQJ01000019.1:0-24810 GCA_020719345.1 Draconibacterium orientale
TTTTGGAGAACAAATATAATAATTTTTCTACAAATCTATTAGGAAAGGTATATTTTTTATTTGAGTTGCGAAACCTAAAATTTCGCAACTTTTATTTTGACATTTTTTGAAACATTGGGTTTCATTTATAGAAATTCCATAAAAAAAATCTTTGAAAATAAAATTATTATTATCTTTGCTACAAAAAATAAGTTATGGGAAAGCAAATTAATTTTTTTATGTTAGACCAAGACTTGGCAGAGATAGATGCCAAAGTTAAAGAACTCGGACTCACGATAATAGCAGACCGAATGCCCACTGAACAAATTATTGTATTAGATAGTTTGATTAATGATTTTTATAAAATGTTTTTACTACGTAACGAAGATTTAAAAGAAATAACTTTTGAATATTTAGAAGAACATAATTGTTTTTGGATTCATCCAATGTTGAATCCCGTTTTAGAATGCAATAAAAGTTTGGAATTAAAAGAGAAAAAATTAATTACGCTCGGACGTTTTTTTTATGATTCACAATTTAGAAATCATCAAAAAAAATTTGTTACAAAAAATGTAGAATTAACTAACAATGTTACGAAACTTTTTAAATGGTTTCATACTAAATTCAAACAAAAAATTGATGGATACTTCATTGGAAATTATACTTATGAATATGCTTTACAAAACAATTATTTACTAAGGACTAATAATACCATTTTAACATTAAAATAATTTATGGAAAAGAAAATACCAAATCCTAACGGTAAAAAAGGAAATGAAGACCATCAAAATTTTATAATTGAACTATTTATAAAATTATCAAAGAAATATAAATTAGCAGATACTGAAGTTTCAATTAATATAGACAACAAGAAAAAAAGATTTGTTGATGTCGCCGGTTTAGACGAAGAAGGAAATCCCGTAGAACTTCACCAAGTCGGACGCACCAATAAAGACGGTTCACCTGTCATACGCGAGCGCCGAGCAATCACAGATATTGAAAAAGCAACAAAGTTAAAAGTAATCTTTCATGCACTTATGCTTATTTTAGTCGTTACTATAGGTTTTTGGATTTATCAAAATTTATAAAAATGGGAAAGCAAATTAATTTTTTTATGTTAGACCAAGACTTGGCAGAGGTAGATGCCAAAGTTAAAGAACTCGGACTCACGATAATAGCAGACCGAATGCCCACTGAACAAATTATTGTATTAAACAGCTTAATAAATGACGTGGAAGATATGTATTTATTGTTTGCCGAAGATTTAAAAGAAGTTAAATCAAAGTATATGACCAATCAAAAAGTTTTTTGGATACATCCAATGCAAGTGCCTGCGATAGAATTTACTAAATCACTTTACAGACATAAACTTAATTTTATCACTTTGGGAAGAATATATTATGAAAGTAAATATCGTAATCAAGAACTAAATTTTGTTGCAAAAAATGATTTATTAACAAATACGGTAAACATTTTTTTAAAATGGTTCCGTAGTAAATTTAAGCAAAAGATAGAAGATTATCCAATAGGTGACTGCACATACAATTTTGTAAAACAAAATAATATTATGTTAAATACAGGTACTCAAACAATTAAAATATAATCTATGAATAATAAAATACCTAATCGCAATGGGAGAAAGGGAAACGAAGACCATCAGAATTTAATTATTGAACTTATTGAATATTTATTTGAAAAATATGGAAAATCAAAATCTGAAAAATCAATTAATTTACCAAACGGTAAAAAAAGGTTTGTAGATGCTGCAGGATTAGATGAAAACGGAAATCCCGTAGAACTTCACCAAGTTGGAAGAACCAATAAAGACGGCTCTCCTGTCATACGCGAACGCCGAGCAATCACAGATATTGAAAAAGCAACTAAATTGATTTATCAAAATTTATAAAAATGGGAAAGCAAATTAATTTTTTTATGTTAGACCAAGACTTGGCAGAGGTAGATGCCAAAGTTAAAGAACTCGGACTCACGATAATAGCAGACCGAATGCCATCTGAACAAATTATTGTATTAGATAGTTTGATTAATGATTTTAAAGAAATGTATTTATTATTTGAAGAAGATTTAAAGAATATTAAATGTAAATATTCGGATAATCAAAAATTTTATTGGATACATCCGATGCATATTCAAGGAATGGAATTTAGTAAATCCTTAAATTTAAAAGATAAAAAAATAATAACATTAGGACGGATATATTATGATAAAGAATTTTACGATGACCAACATAATTATATTGCAAAAAAGGAATTATTAACTAATAATATAGATAAACTTTTTAAATGGTTCCGTAATAAATTCAAACAAAAAATTGATGGTTATCCTGTTGGTAATTACACTTATGATTATGCAAGAGAAAATAATTATGCTTTTAAAACAAGTACACAAATTTTAACATTAAACTAATTTATAAAAATGGGAAAGCAAATTAATTTTTTTATGATGCAGGAAGAACTATACTTGTTAGAAAATAAAGTTAAAGAAATGAATTTTATTTTTATTGCTAATCGGATGATTTCAAGTAATATTGATATTATAAAATCATTTACCGAATCGCAAACAACAGATATTTATTTAGTTCTGAACGAGCAAACAGACTTATTACAAATAAATTATAACGAGATTAAAAAAAACTACTATATTTTGCCTACAAACAATCCTATTATAGAATTTTCAAAATCGTTGTTTTGTGAACAAGAGAACACCCTAAGACGCGGACGAATTTATTACAACAATAATTTCAATAATATCAGTGAATTAGAAAAAAATAAATTTTTAAAATCCGCAGAAGTTTTATTCAATTGGTTTAGAAAAAATTTTAAAAATACTAAAATAAATATCTGGCACACAACGCCAAAAGTTAAAGAATGGCTAAATAACTCTAACGGTAAATTGATAGATATGACCATAAAAACAGAAAACGAAATAATAGTAAAGTATGTCTAAAAAAATTCCAAACCCAAACGGAAGACGTGGCAATGAAGACCACTATACTTTAATAGACAAGATATTACATGTATTAGAGAAGTTCGGCTTAAACTCAAAAGCTGAATTTGGCATCAAAATAGATGACAATAAAAAACGTTTTGCAGATGCTGTAGGATTAGATGAAAACAACAATATAGTTGAAATTCACCAAGTAGGACGCACCAATAAAGACGGTTCACCTGTCATACGCGAGCGCCGAGCAATCACAGATATTGAAAAAGCAACAAAGTTAAAAGTAATCTTTCATGCACTTATGCTTATTTTAGTCGTTACTATAGGTTTTTGGATTTATCAAAATTTATAAAAATGGGAAAGCAAATTAATTTTCCTTCTTTAGTAAAATTTAAAAAATAACTTCGAAATTTATAATTTACAACTACTTGATATTCAAGTAAAAGCCAAATTATAATTTATAATTTATAATTTACTTATAGATATTAAATAAAAAAAAATATTAACTTCGCAAAAATAATTTTCATCAAAAAAATAATTATATGAATAAAATGGTAATAATTTCTGCCCCCTCCGGTGCCGGCAAAACGACTATAATAAAACAGATAATGCAAGAAAATATTTATAATTTGGAGTTCTCAATATCTGCTTGCAGCCGAAAAAAACGCGAGCAAGAAATAGATGGAACAGATTACTGGTTCCTCTGTGCCGATGATTTTAAAGCGAAAATAAATAACAACGAATTTATTGAATGGGAAGAAGTTTATGAAAATCAATTTTATGGGACATTAAAAACCGAAGTTGACCGTATATGGAACACCGGAAAAAATATTATCTTCGACGTAGATGTCCGAGGCGCCATGAATATAAAAAATTTATATCCGCAAGCCGCGATTTCTATTTTTATTAAACCACCGTCAATAGATATTTTGCGTCAACGTCTTATTCAACGAAGCAGCGAGTCAGAAGAATCGCTTGACAAACGAATCCGTAAAGCTGAATGGGAATTACAATTTGAAAATAATTTTGACATAATTGTAGTTAATGATGAACTCCCTAAAGCAGTCTATCAAATAAACAACTTCTTAAAATTATTCCTCGAAATAGAGAAAAAATAAGAAAAAATATACTTCTTGTTAAAAAATATATTAACTTTGTAAAAAACACAATACTTTAATATATACCAATTAATTAAATTTAATTATGAGAACAATATTTTTAACTTTATTATTTTTATTGCTATTTTTCAAAGATGCTACCCGAACTAACAACGGCTCGGAGGTCTTTCTGAGACAGTTTATTACTGTTCTCAAAGAGAATAATGCTAAAACTGTGTGGACTCTGGTACTTAACAAAGGAACTTCATACCGATTTAGGTTGTACGAAAATGGAGTAGGCGCTGATGTATTGAATAATAAAAGAACCCCGGAACAAAATATCGTCATGCAACTCTACGACGCTTACAATGCCGAAAATATTAACCCGTATGGAATTGCTAACAAAGATAGCAATTTTGCATTTGATTTTGTCTGTGAAGAATCTGCAATGTACTATTTATCAATTTCTTATGCTGACACATGTTTACTTAATAAAATTAATGCCTTAGGAATTTTATACTTTCTCGGAAAAAACGAATAACTTTTTTCTAAATAAATGAAAATAACAAACAATCACTGTACACTATAATTTTTTTATTATGTTATACAATATATCAAAATCTATATTATTAATATTCAATATATTAATATCTTTTTCGCTTTTGTACTCACAACAAGATACAGCAACACATGACCCACAAGCAAAAATAATTTTAGAGAATTTGTCAAAAAAAACTGCCTCATACGACGCCATACGAATGTATTTCAACTACATCACCGTAAACAGAATCGACTCCACCGAAGAGAGCTTTGACGGATATTTATACATCCGCGGAAAAGACAAATATAAATTTATTGTCCCTAATAACGAAGTTTTTTCTAACGGCACAAAAACATGGGCATACCTAAAAAAAGAAGGCGAAATAACAGTTACATGGGTAGACCCAAATGATAAAAACGTACTGACCCCAAAAAACCTACTCACTATTTACGAAATTGGCTTCAAATACAGATATCTCGGTGAACTCGACACCGAAATAAAAATAAAAGATGGCAAAAACATAAGTAATGTAATGAAAACGTTGTATATAATAGATTTGTATCCCGAAAGTGTTAAACAAACACCATATTCTATCATTAGAATATGGATAGATAAAACGGACATGCGAATAACAAATATTAGATATTTCGGGAAAGACGAATTTGATTTTGTCGTAGATATTTTAGAATTTAATACCACAACTACAATACCCGACTTACTATTTGAATTTAACGAAAAAAACTATCCCGCTGATATAGAAATAATTGACACTACTAATTAAATTTATATACTGCAACGGTAATAATTTTAGTTTTTATTAGCGTCTTGGTGGCTAATTGATAGTTATATTATAAACGGCAACTTGCCAAAGTTTAAAACTGGTACGTTTATTTTGCAGGAAAAATGAATTTTATTTTTCCTGCAATTTTTGTGTAAATAGTTAACCAAAAGCCAGTCTTCGTTTGGCTAAATTACTTACACCAGACATTTGTGCAAACCAATTTTTCTTTTTGGTATTTGTTAGAACGGTCTCGCCATTTATCCCGACTATTTTCCAAATATTTCGCAAGTCTATTTTGACTGCATTTATATTCTCTTTTTATATGATTTTTTTTGCGATTATAGAATTTAGTAAAATAAAAAAAAATAACTTCGGAATTTATAAATTACAACTATTTGATATTCAAGTAAGAGCCAAATTATAATTCTTAATTTATAAATTACTTTTTTAAATTTTTATTCCTATTAAAGATATATCGTCGCGTTGTTCTTCGCCGTTCATCCATTGTTCTAATGCTTTGTTATAAATAAATGCTTGTTCGGGCATTGTTTTGTTTACATTATTAATAATTATGTCGGTTAGCTGTTGACTACCAAATTTCTTGCGTTCCGGGTTGTTTTGGTCAGTAAATCCGTCAGAGCTAAGATATATAATTCCGCCTGTTTCAAATATTATTTGATTAGCAACAAATTCTTCTTGATTTAGTTTCTTTTGTGTTCCGCCGATAGATTTTCTGTTCCCTTTAATACTTTCTACTTCGGAGTATCCATTTTTGTAAACAAGAAGAGGACGTTTAGCACCTGTGAAAAAAACTTCAGTATATGTATCTTTCTTTTCCAATCGGCACAAACAGACGTCCATTCCGTCATTATTTTCAGATTCTTGTTGTCGTAGGGATACTATAATGAGTTGATGTAGTTTGGTTAAAATATCTGCTGTGTTTACAATTTTTTTACCGTTTACTATTTCATTCAATAGAGTATTTCCTATCATGCTCATGAATGCGCCTGGTACTCCATGTCCTGTGCAATCTATGTCTGCTATAAAATGATAATTTTCTATGTAAGAGTACCAATAGAAATCTCCGCTGACGATGTCTTTTGGTCTGAAGATAATAAAGTTTTCAAAATATTTGTCTATTTTTTCTTTTCGTGGCAAGATGGCATTTTGAATTGTTTGTGCATAACGAATACTTCCTCGTATGGCTTCGGAGTGCATTTCTATGATATTTTTTTGCGAGTTTATTTGGCGATATGCATCTGCATTTTCGAGGGCTATTGCAGTATAAGTAGCAATATTTTGCAAGATATTAAGATGATATTCATTATAAGCATTTATTTTAAAGCTTTGAATAGTAATGACTCCTATTTTGGTTTCTTTATTTATTAGCGGCAAATATATTAGCGAGTTAGGTATATCTCCGGCTATCGCTTTTGGTTCTTGGTCAAAATAATTTTGGTATTCGTCTAATAGGTTATTGATAATTATCTCTTTTTGATTATCAAAACATATTACCGATAATTGTTTTTTATTGTTTACATCATCATAATGAAATTCGAGGTTTTTTGATTTTTCTATTGCGCCGTCAAATTCTATCCTGTTTTTTTCGCTGTTATAAATGCCTATAGCAAAAACCGAGGCATCCATGAGTGTATTAACATTGTCATAAACTATTTTTATTATATTTTTTATTTCCAAATTAGATGTCACTTCTTTACCTATTTCGCTGAGTAGCTTTATGTTATTATAAGCTTTTTCAATGATTTCATTTTTAGATAAAAGTTCTTCGGCTTGCGCGGTAATTTCTTCTTTTTGTTGCTGTAAGTTTTCGTTTTGGACTTCTATTTCTTCTTTCTGCATCCGTATTTCTTCGGTTCGTTCTAAGACGATTTTTTCCAGTCGGTCTTTTTGTTTTATCAGTCGTTGAATATTAACTTTAACAATTAGCCAGATGAATAAGACTAATAGTATAATATAAATAAAATATGCGACATAAGTTCTATAAATAGGAGCTTTAATTTTGAAGTTGAATTTTGCAGTTTTACCTATATTTTCATAAATATTTTTTGCTTGCACTTCGAAGACATATTTTCCTTCCCATAGATTGGTATATTCTTTTTTAGCGTATTCGTTCCATTCTGACCATGTGGTATCTTCTCCGATGAGACGGTAGCGATATAAATTTTTATCGGCATCTTCATAAAAAGCAGAAGAATATTCAAAAATAATATTGTTGTTTTCGTAGTCAAACGAAGTTCTTTTATCTAATTTATTTTCAAGCAATGCTCCAGCAAAAAACAGTGAGTCATTTAAAAAGATTCGTCTGATAAAAGTATTGTATTTGTTTTGATAATTAGTTTTTTTATAAGGGTAAAAAGCGACTAATCCTATGTTGGTACCAAAATATATGATGCTGTCTTCTTGTGCGTTGATAGAGAAATAATGCGAGGAGGAGATAGACGAAAATTTATAAAATGGCACTTTTAACAATTCATACGTTCCATTTTTATAAATAAGTCAGGTCTTTTCACTAATTCCGGCTTTGAGATATTCTTCTAACCAGATGTTGTTTTTGGCGTCTTTAATTGCAACAGCATAATGTATTTGTCCGATAATCTGTTCAAATTCTTTGACTTTTTCAAAAGTATTGTTCGTTTTATTAAAGAGGTAAAATCCTTTTTGTGTTGCAAAATATATTTTGTCGTTCATGCGAAACGGACTTGCTGCTCCGGAATACAATCCCATTGTAGAGTCGCACAAAGTGATGGCGATGATATTTTTCAAGCTGTCATCTAATTGCATTTTGTATAATTGCGGTGATGTTGTGAACCAGATAACGTTGTCTATAGTGTCAATTTCAAAACAATAAGTTTTATCTTTTATAGGTAATTCATATAATTTTGTATAAACATCATTTTTTATCGTTCCGCATTCTATATTTTTCTTCTCGGAGGAGGAGATAAAAACTATATCATCTTTTAAATTAAAAATAAATAATGGACCTTTGATATCACAATTTTGTAATTTACGGGCAACCTTATTTTCAACTATCATCACTCCATTCTCTTGATTTAGAAGTACTAATTGATTGTTAATAGTTTTTACCATAAAGTTTTGTGCTGCGGTGTTCTCTACTATTGCAAATTTATTGTCGGCGTCTTTATAATATAAGTATTTGTCGGTAGTGACATAAAGCGTTCTCTGATGCTGATAAACGCAGGAAATAATGCCCTCTAATCCGTCTTTTTCGGTATAATAATCAAAAGGCAAATTGTTGTATAACAACGATATTCCATTTGCGGTAGTTACCCATATTTGTTGATTTGCGTCAAGGAGCGTCTCAAAACACGTATTATCTACTAATCCGTTATCTAAGTTATATTTTTTTATTATATTTCCTTTTTTGTCCACTATCACTACTCCGTTTCGCAACGTAGAAAAACAATATTGCTGGTCATTTAATTGAATGCCGTAATAAAGTTTGTCGTTCATCAGGATACTATCAAGCAAGTAAAAATAACTCGGTTTAGAGATATTATCATTTATTTTGCCGTCTTGCGTAGTTTTTTTGTTTTGAGAATACAAAAAGACTCCATCGGTGCGAGTAGCCACCAGAAAATTATCTTCATCATAAGGTAAGAAGCAGTAGATTTTTTTTGCGAGAGTTTCTGCATTTTCAAATTTATATAAATTATCATTTTTAATATATTCTATTCCCAAATCGGGTTCGGAGACAATAAGTTTGTCCTCAAAAACTGCCATGCCTTTAAAAAACTTGGTTTTATTAGGTTTTATAACTGTTATGGTATCCTCTTTATAAACATAAATATAATCTAACGAATTGAAATATAGTTTGTTTTCAAATTTTATTATTGTCCAGACATCTGTTACGGCATTGTAGTCTGCTGGAATTTTAGATTTTAAGGAGATGTAAGTTCGTTGCCCTACTTGATTTTTTGTCATATATCCCAAGTCGCCGTCTAATCCGAGATAAACATTTTCAGTAGAGTCGTTTATATGAATAGAGCGCACAGAATTAGGGGTTTCTATCAAGTCCCAATGTTTGCCATCGTAAACTAACAAACCACTATTGTTTCCTACATAAATGAGTCCACTTTTATCTTGCACGACACACCAATTCTGGCTACCTGATTTATAATCAATAGGTATAAAATTTTTCACCATCCCTATCTGTGCATGAAGTTTAGCCACTAACAGCAAAATACCTATTAAGAAAATCCACGACTTAAAAAAAGAAATATTCATAAAAGAAATTTTTAGTTTTTGTTATTTGGCTGTTGGCTTTCTTAGTTTGTTTTTTATTCTCATATATGCTAAATTATTCATTTAACGCAAAAATAAATTATTATTTTATATCAATTAAGTTTTTTTTATACTAATTTTCATTTATTTTTATAAAAAAGGGATAAAAGGTGAAAAAAAAGGGTTTTAATGTTTTGCAAACGTAACCGCAAACGTTTGCATTAAAAAAAATGTTAAAAGATTTGCAATATGTTAAAAAAATATTAAATTTGTGAATGAAAAAATAGATATTTAACTTATTAAATATCAAAGAAATATAATATTAATAAAAAAATTTAAAAATAACATTATGAATAAACAGAGAGTTTTACTTATTTTGTGGCTGATGTTGTTATTAGGGTTTACAAATTTTGTGAGTGCGCAAAAGACTGTAACGGGTAAGGTAACAACAAATACGGGCGAGGAGATTCCTGGTGCGACAATTCGTGTGAAAGGAACTTCTACGGGAACGATAACCGATTTAGATGGTAAATATTCTATTTCGGTTGCTTCGGAAGCAGATATTTTGGTTTTCTCGTTTATAGGAATGGAGACCGTAGAAAAAGCTGCTGTCGGCAGTGTGATAGATTGTATTTTAGATGAAGACACCGAAGAGTTGGAAGAAGTGATAGTAGTAGGATACGGTGTAATGAAGAAGTCCGATAAAACCGGCGCGGTGGCAAATATTACTTCCGATGAGTTGAATAAAGGAGTAGTAACTGACCCTATTCAAGCTCTACAAGGTAAAGCAGCAGGCGTTGTTATTTCTAAGGCAGGCGGTGACCCCAACGGTGGATTTTCTGTGAAAATTAGAAATGCTTCAGGTATAACCTCTGGTAGCACACCTTTATATGTGGTTGACGGAGTTCCCGGAGTAGACCCTACAACTATTTCGCCTGGTGATATAGAGTCTTTTAACGTTTTAAAAGATGCTTCTTCTACAGCGATATATGGTTCTCGTGGTGCTAATGGAGTTATAATTATTACTACCAAACGCGGAAATACAGGATTTAGTAGCATAGAATATTCAAGCATCATATCTATAGATGAAGTTGCTAAACGTTTGGATTTATTAACGGCTACCGAATTAAGAAATTACGTAGCTGCAAATCAGGAAATACAATTTCAAGATGGCGGCGCCGACACTGATTGGCAAGATGTTATCTTCCGTACCGGTATAACACAAACTCACAATTTCGCTGTCTCCGGCGGAAAAGATAAAACAAGTTTTCGTTCTTCTTTATCGCATGAAAATTTTATGGGAGTTATTAAAGGTTCGGCAAAACAAAGAACTATAGGACGTATTAATTTGACACAAAGTGCATTACAAGATAGATTGACCTTGCAAACTAATATTGCCGGAACTTTTGAACACAATGATTATATTAGCTACAGCGGTAACGGTCCTAACGATATTTTATATCAAGCATATCAACGCAACCCTACTGATCCTGTTTATAATGAAGATGGTAGCTTTTATGAAACCAAAGACAGAGGTTTTCAGTACTATAACCCGCTTGCACTAATAGAGCAGCTGCAAGATGAACGTTTGGCAAAAAGATTTTTTGGTAATATGAAAGCCGATTTAGAAATAATAGATGGACTCGTTCTCGGAGCTAATTTCGCTTACATACGTGATGACGAAGAACGTTTCAAATTTGAACCGAGCTTCGCTAAAAATGAAGAAACCGCAGGATACGGAGAACGCAGCTATTCTAATACAGAAACAAAATTATTAGAGACAACAATTACCTATACCAAAGATATTAACAAGACTCATAACATTAATTTTGTGGGCGGTTATTCATTTCAAGAAGACATATATGATGGACTTGGAGCAAAAGGTACTGACCCGTTGTCCGACTTTACATTGTCTCACAATTTAGGGGTTTTAAATAAAGTTAATCCGTTAGATATATGGTCATGGAAAAGTTCTAATCGTCTGATATCTTTCTTCGGACGTGCCTCTTATAATCTTGGTTCAAAGTATTATATAACAGCCACTGTTCGTCGTGATGGTTCGTCAAAGTTCGGTAAAAATAATGAATGGGGGATTTTCCCTTCCGCTTCATTGGCATGGAATCTTAAAAACGAAGCATTCTTAGAAGACATGGATTTTTTTAGTATGTTAAAACTTCGCGTAGGATATGGACTCTCCGGTAATCAAGAGATACCCGCTTACTTAGATGTTCTTTATGTAAGACCTACAGGTACCGCTTTGAATCCTATTGATGGAACGGATGCTATATTGTTTGAGACAAGTCATAATGCTAACCCCGATTTGAAATGGGAAGAAAATGCCGAGATAAACGTAGGTTTAGACTTTGGTATTTTTGGAAACAAAGTATCCGGTTCGGTAGAGTATTACAGCAAAACTACTTACGACTTATTAGCCGAATATTCTGTTCCTGTTCCGCCAAATCCAGTATCTTCTATATTTGCTAATGTCGGCGAAATACGAAATCAAGGGATAGAATTAACTTTGCAATATTATGTAGTTGATAATAAGAAAATTTCATGGCAGACAAATTTAACGTTCACAAAGAACAAGCAAGATGTTATTAGCTTATCTAATGAGGATTATGCATGGTCACCGATGAAGGTGGGTTACCTTTCAGGACGTGGTTTGGTAGGCGACCAAAACTGGGCACAAATAGTAGCACCTGAATATGAAATAGGAACTTTTTATATGCCGGAACATGCAGGTATCTCTGAAGACGGAAAATTTTTATATTTTACGGCCGCCGGTGGAGTAACACGCGACATCTCTAAGGCAGAAAGAAGAGTAGTAGGTAAAGCACAACCCGATTTTGTAGCCGGTTGGTCTAACTATTTCACTTTCTTTAAAGTTATCGATTTAAGTATGTCACTTCGTTCAGTTTACGGTTATGATATATTGAACGTAACAAAATTAGTTCTCGGTAACCCGAGCTGGATTCCTACAATCAACTCATTATCTGATGCCTTAGATGCTAAAGAAGAAGGCATAGATGACTCTCCGGTGCCAACAAGTTATTACTTAGAAGATGGTTCATTTTTAAGATTTGATAATATATCATTGGGTTATACTATCAATATTAAAGATGTGGATTGGATATCAAGTGTTCGTTTGAGCTTTAATTCAAACAATCTTTATACATTTACTAACTATTCAGGAGTTGATCCTGAGCTTAATTATAATGGTTTGTCGTTTGGATTAGACCAGTACAATGTTTATCCGAAGACAAGAACTTATACTTTTGGTCTTAATGTTAAATTCTAAAAAATAAAAATAATATGAAAAAGATACTAAATTTTTGGCTTGCAGCATTGATAACAAGCACACTATTTTTTGGTTGCACAGATTTGAATGACGTGCTTTATGATAAAATACCTATAGAGTCTTATCCTGAGAATGAAACACAGGCTGCTCTGATGATACTACCGGTTTACGCACCGATGCAACAACTTCTTGATGGCGGTTGCTGGTGGTTTGCGCAAGAGGTTACCTCTGATGAAATGGTTTGTCCTACACGTGATACCGACTGGGATGATGGAGGAAAATGGCGCGTTTTACACACACACGAATGGACTAACGATAACGAAACCGTCAACTCCATGTGGTCAAGATTTTACAAAGGAATTTATGAGGCAAATAAACTTATAGAAACAATAGAACCTTCGGTTGTTGCAGGAAATGAAGCAGAAAAGACTGTTGCCCGATTGAAAGTTATGCGAGCTTACTATTATTATTTGTTAATAGATAACTATGGCGATGTTCCGTATGTTACCTCTTTTTCTAACGCACCGGATATGCCGGAAAAAGTTGCTCGCGCAACGGTATACAATTCTGTAGTTGCCGATTTGGAAGTGGCTGCTAATTTATTGGAATGTAAACCGGCAAGTAAAATAGAGGTCACTCGCGGAATGGCGTATTCGTTACTTGCTAAATTGTATCTTAATGCAGAAGTATATACCGGAACTGCACAATGGGCGAAAGCCGAGCTTGCATGCGACGAGGTGATAGCTTGTGGATATTCGTTAGAAAATGATCCTATGGCGCCTTTTGTTACTGAAAATCAAAATTCAATGGAAAATATTTTTGTCATTCCGTTTGATGAAAATTCTTATAAAGGTTTCAACCTACACATGCGAACTTTACATTACAATAATAATTTGACTTATGACATGTCAGTGGGACCATGGAACGGTTTTTGCGCCATTGAAGACCATTATGATACATACAGCGACAACGACCTAAGAAAAGCCGGATATTTTATTGTAGGACAACAATATAAAGCAGACGGTTCGGAAATTTCTATAGAGGGAGTAAAATTGATTATAAATCCGCATGTTCCTAAATTAAAAATAGAGTCAACTTTTTCGCAAGCCGAGATAAAGATGAGTGGTGCGCGAATCAAGAAATTTGAGATTAAGAAAGGTGCTACCGACAATTTAAGTAACGATTTCCCTATCTTCCGTTTGGCAGACATCTTGCTTATGAAAGCCGAGGCACAGCTAAGACAAGGTAAAGCAGTAGATGTAGCTAATTTAGACAAAATTAGAACTCGCGCTGGACTCACTGGTTGGAATGGTAGTGTTACATTAGACCAAATATTAGAAGAACGAGGACGCGAACTATTTTGGGAAGCACACCGTCGTCAAGACCTCATTCGCTTTGGCAAATTTGGAAATAGCTGGTGGGAAAAAAGTGCATCAGGAAAAGACCGCCAAACATTCCCTATCCCGCAATGGGTAATAGATGCAAATCCTTTACTTGCTAAATAACGTATAAATTAAATGATTAGTCAATTTGAAAAATTTTTAGATTGACTAATTTTTTGATTATCATCTTTGGAATTATTATTTTTGTAATTCTAATACTTCTAATTTTTCTTAAGAAACAGATAAATCAAAAGAAAAAAGCATACATAGAATTAAAATATAAAAATGCTGAAATATTGCAACAAAAAGAAGAAATAATAACACAACGTGATGAAATAGAACAACGAAATCATGAACTATTTTATAGTAATGAAAAAATACAGAATCAGCATCTGAAGATACAAAATAGCATCAATTATGCAAGTAAAATACAAAAAGCCGTTCTACCTAAAATAGACAGCTTAGCCGAATATGTTAAAGAATATTTTATTATGTGGAAACCAAAAGACATCGTAAGCGGAGACTTTATTATTTCAAAAATATTAATAATCACTTACTTATCGCCGCCGCAGACTCTACAGGACACGGAGTACCGGGAGCATTCATGTCAATGCTCGGTATCACTTTATTAGAAGAAATTATTAGAAAAACTGAAATAAAAGATGCCGCATCAGTTCTAAACGAACTTCGCACACAAATAAAAATAGCACTTGCACAATCCGGAAACTCAAAAACCCAACAAGACGGAATGGATATTGCATTTTGTGATATTGATACTACGAACTTAGAAATGAGCTTCGCAGGTGCATATAACCCATGCTGGATAATACGAAAAAATATGCAAACAACAGATAATGAATTTATTATATTAGACGCCGACCATCAACCGGTAGGTATTTTTCATAAAGAAAAACCTTTTGTAGAAAAAAAAATCTTACTTCAACAAGATGATATAATATATATATTTTCTGACGGATACGAATCCCAATTCGGAGGAGAACGAAACGAAAAATTTAAGATGAAAAGGTTTCGTGAACTTATAATCAATAATTCTATTCTACCTTTAACGGAACAAGAAGAAATATTACTACAACAACTTAACCATTGGAAAAATAACAATGAACAAACAGATGATATTCTTATTTTATCTTTCAAAATATAGTTTTTTATTTATGAAAAAAAAATTTTATCTTATATTATTAACTTTATTCTACTCTATAACAGGATTTGCACAATACGAAGACTTGAAATTTGAACGCATCTCTATTAAAGAGGGACTCTCCCAGGTCGTAAGTAATGTTCTATTTTGTGATTCCAAAGGATTCCTTTGGATAGGAACACAAGACGGATTAAATATTTATAACGGATATGAATTTAAAATCTTTCGTCCCAATCTGGAAGAACCAGAGAAAAGTATTAATAACAATATCATTAATTCTATTCACGAAGACAAAAACGCTAACATCTGGATAGGTACACAAGGTGGACTAAATCTGTATGACCGAAAAAAAGAACGATTCTATTTCTGGATTAATATCCCTAACGACTCTACAAGCATACCTTTTAACCCTATTGTTCAAATAGTAGAAGATAAAAATCAAAACATCTGGGCTATTTCACAAAATGTACTTCTTCGTATAAAACCAAATATTGAAAATTATCAGCTATCCCAAATAACTATCTTTAATAGATTCACCGAACATACAGATATTAATAACGGCTGTTTTACAATAATTGACGACAAATATGGAAACCTATGGATATTTACAAACAGCTCTAATGTATATTATATACCTGAAAATCAGACCAACTCGGATGCACCAGTGACTATTCCAGTACCTATTACCGACACAAATAATAATCCTATAGACATAAATCAAATAGCTACAATTATAAATGATGCCGATAAAAATATTTGTATTATAACACAAAACCAAATATCTAAAATAACTTTTAATAGCAATAAAGAAATAGAAATTAATAAGTTTAAAATACCGCAATTACCTTTTAATCAAAATATAAACGCCCTATATTTTGATAAAAACTTTAATCTGATTATCGGAACAGCCAATGGACTTATTATTTACCAAAAAAACTTCTCACAAATATTACAATATACAAATCAATCCAACAATTCATTCTCACTTTCAACGAATATAATAAATAATTTTGTAGAAGATAGCTTTGGAATTTTATGGGTAGGAACATCTAACGGACTGAATAAATTTGACAAACGTAAATCACAGCTTAAACATATAGTCCCGGAGCCACTTAATGACAAATGGTTACAAGACGGTTATACTTTTGCTATTGCCGAAGATACTAATGGTGAAATATGGGTAGGAACAGCCAATGGAAACGGTATTTATATTTATAACAAAGATACGAATCAATTTAGAAATATAAATGCAGGAACACCAAATACTATCCCTTCCAATTTTATCCGAAGCTTCTTAATAGATGACAAAAATATTTGGATAGGAACCAACGGCGGAGGACTTTGTAAATACAACAAAAAAACTAAAACATATACTACTTACACAAATATACAAAATGACAGCACATCTATTCTAAGCAATTTAATCTTAAAAATAGTTAAAAAAGGGGAAGACGAAATATGGTTAGCAACAGGACGAGGGATAGCTAAATTTAATCCCAAAACTGAAAAATTTATTAATTATCAAAATCCACAAAACATAAATAATGACTCATTCATCAGTAATAATATTATACGAACTTTGTATTTTGACAACGACAACAATCTGTGGATAGGTACCAACGGAGGCGGACTCAACAAGATGTACGTAAAAGATAATAAAACATATTTTAAAAAATACCGAAATACCCCCCTGGATACCAACACTATCAGCTCCAACCAAATTTTTGATATATATCAAGACTCCGACACTTGTCTCTGGCTCGCTACATTTGGAGGCGGACTAAATAAATTTAATATAAAAACAGAAAAAGCAATTAGATATACAAGCAATGACGGACTGCCAAGCAACGTTGTTTACGGCATATTACCTGATGAAAATGGTAATCTGTGGCTCTCTACAAATAACGGAATTAGTTGTTTTAATATAGAAAATCAAACATTTAAAAATTATTCTATAGAAGACGGACTGCAAAGCAGCGAGTTCAATGGAGGTGCATTTTTTAAAGACTCAAAAAAACGAATGTACTTTGGCGGAATTAACGGATATAATGTCTTCTATCCTAATCTAATTATCAACGACACAATAGCCCCTAAAATGGTATTCACTGATTTAAAAATATTTAACAAATCGGTCACTCCAACTCCTGACGGCGCAATCACTGAGTCTATTCTCTTCGCAAAAGAGATAAATTTATATCACAAAGACCGCGATTTCACAATAGAATATGCCGCACTGCATTTTGCCTCGCCCGGCAAAAACAAATACGCATACAAAATGGAAGGATACGACACCGAATGGACAAATGCCGGAACAAGACGCTTTGTATCTTATAACAGCTTTCCACATGGAGAATATGTTTTTAAAGTAAAAGCGGCAAACGGAACAGGTACTTGGAGTCAAGAAATTGAAATTAAGATTATTATACATCCACCATTCTGGCAAACCAAAACTTTTTATTTTATTATCTTCGTCTTTTTTATAACGATAATAGCAGTTTTTATCAAGATTAGAGAAAAAAAATTAATATATGAAAAACAAATCCTCGAAGAGAAAATAAGAGAACGAACTCAACAAATACAAGAACAAAACGAACAAATACTTGAAAAGAACGAAGAACTAAAACAACAAAAAGAAGAAATACAAGCACAAGCCGATGGACTTGAAGAGGCAAACTATAAAATACTATCTCAAAACGAAGAGTTAGAACGAAGTAATAAACATATAACTGACAGCATCATGTATGCCAAAAGAATCCAAACGGCAGTGATGCCTTCACAAGATATTCTTAAACAGACATTTAGTCATTTTTTTATATTCTTCAAGCCCTGCAATATTGTCAGTGGTGATTTTTATTTCTTCAAAAATGTAAATAATTTCACTTATATAGCCGCCGCAGATTGCACAGGACATGGGGTACCGGGAGCTTTCATGAGCATGTTAGGAATTACTTTAATTAGTGAAATAATTAAAAATCAAGAAATTAAAAATGCAGCCAGATTTTTAAACGAGCTACGAACTCTTATTAAAAATTCGCTACAACAAATAGGCGAAAAAAACGAACAACAAGATGGCATGGATATTGCTCTGTCTATTATCAATAAGGATAATTTAGAAATGAGCTTTGCAGGAGCTTATAATCCTTGTTGGATAGTTAGAAATACAGCTTATTCTATTCATGAAACATTTGTGTTACCGGCAGACAGACAACCTGTAGGTGTTTATATTCGCGAAAAAGACTTCAGCGAACAAATATTTACACTGAAACAAGACGACTGTATGTACTTATTCACTGACGGATACGAGTCACAATTTGGCGGACCTAAAAACGAAAAATTTAAAATAGTTAGACTAAAAGAGTTAATTATAAATATACAACCACTAACTATGCCTGAACAAAAGCAGAAGTTAGAACAAAATATCATACATTGGCAAGGACAAAAAGACCAAACAGACGACATCCTTATCATTGGAATAAAAATTTGAAAAAAATAGAAAAACGTTTTTTATATTAGAATAAAATTCTATTTTTATGAAAATATTGTTTAACAACTAAAAATATATGTATTATGGAATTGTACAAAAGTAAATATCAAGTTATTGAATATAACGAAAATGACCGCATGCTACGTAAAGCATGGACTACCCAAACCGAATTAATGAGTGAAGAAGATTTTAAAAGTGAAGTTTTAAAAATTGCAGAATGTTTGGAGTCAGTAAAACCTTATCGCATGTGTGATAACACGCAAAATTTCACCTTCCCTATTTCTCCTGAATTGCAAACATGGGTAAATACCCAAATTTTTCCACGATTCATTGCTGCCGGACTAATACGTTACGCATTGATAGTGAGTGAAGAATTTATAGCACAAATTTCTATTGAACAAACTATGGAAGAAGGTGAAGGCAGAAAGTTTACCGTTCAATATTTCAACTCAGAAGAGTCTGCAAAAGTATGGTTATTAAGAAGATAAATATATAAAAATGAAAAGATTAGAAGGAAAAATTGCTATAATAACAGGTGCAAGCAGTGGAATAGGTTTGGCTTGCGCTAAAGAGTTTTTATTGGAAGGCGCTAAAATTGTTATATTCGCGCGTACAGAAAGCACTTTAAAACAAGCATACGAAGAGTTAAAAAAATATGGCGAAGTAGAAGCAGTGCTTGGAGATATGGCTAATTTATCTGATTTAGACAATCTTGTAAACACTACGGTACAAAAATACGGAAAAATAGATGTCCTTTTATTAAATGCCGGTATAGCCAAAGGTGCACCTATCGAGATGGTTACTCCAGAGTTTATAGACGAGACTTTTAATATCAATTTTAAAGGAACTTATTTTGCCATTCAAAAATCTGTTCCGTATCTCACTGAAAATGCATCTGTTGTACTAATAACATCTATTTCAAATATGATAGGACAGCACTCCTTAAGTATTTATGCTGCAAGCAAAGCGGCTATGCGCTCTCTCGCACGTACGCTCTCTCGCGAGTTGTATCCGCTAAGAAAAATTCGTGTCAATGCCATCAGTCCAGGACTGGTAGAGACTCCTATTTTACAAAAAGCAGGATTATCCGGTGACCAAGCACAAGAAATGATTAAAATGTTGCAAGAGTACAGCCCAATGAAACGACCTGGACAACCTGAAGAAATTGCCAAAGCAGCAGTATTTCTCGCATCTGCGGAATCATCTTATATGCTCGGCGAAGAAATAGTCATCGACGGTGGACAATCTACCATCGGAAGCGTTTAACAAAGATTATACTCAAAACGAGTATAATTTTAACTTTTATTCTTATCTAATCGTTTCATAATTAAAACTTTGCCAAAGTTGCCATTTATAGTAAAAGTTAGATTTTGGCTTCAGTAAAAACAGGGATTTTATTTTAAAAATTATTTCCAAAATAAACAAGATGAAACGCATTCTTGTAGTATTTCTTGATTGGGGCATAGGACATTTTACCCGAAGTATCCCTATAATTACAGAACTTCTAAGTTATAAAAATGTAGAAATAACATTAGGAACCACTGAATCAACAACAAAAATAGTACAAAAAACTTTTCCGCAAATAAAGACCTTACTTTTACCAGGTTATAACATAAAATATTCTAAATATAATACTCAAATTTTAAAAATAATAAGTTTAATTCCAAAAATTTGTAAGACAATTTATCTGGAGCATAAATTGTTAAATAATATTCATAATCAATATGATATAATTATTTCCGATAATCGTTTTGGTATGTGGAACAAAAATATTTATTCTATTTATATTTCTCATCAGATAACAATAAAAATACCAAAATCTATCTCGTATCTGCAAAATATTGTAAATAAGATAAATAGCAAATTCATTAACAAATATAACGAGCTCTGGATACCTGACAGTCCTACCAATAAATTAAGTGGAGAATTAAGTTCATGCGAGCATATCAAAATCCCTATTAAATATTTAGGTTATCTATCACAATTTACCGACAAAATATTTGAGAACAATCACTCAAATTATATTTACGAAATAATAGTTATTCTCTCCGGACCTGAACCTCAACGAACTATATTTGAGAATATTATAGTCTCCGAGTTATTAAAATACAACAAGAAATCATTAATAGTCCAAGGCATAATTAAATCTAAAAGCGAGTATATTGAAAAGTCTAATATTTCTTTTGTCAATTTTTTAAATGCAACAGAGTTATTACAAGCAATTAATCGTGCAAAATATATTATTTGTCGTTCCGGTTATTCTTCGGTCATGGATTTAGCAACGATAGGACGCACAGCAATATTAGTTCCCACCCCCGGACAAACCGAACAAGAATATTTAGCCAAATATCTAAGCAATCAACATTTATTCTATTCAGTAGCACAATCAAATTTTAATTGCGAAGACGCCATAAAACATATAAAAAATTATAACATAAATAACAATTTTATCAATACCCAAAACTACAAACAAATAATCAATAATGTATTTATTTAATTATAGAGATAAAAAAATTGAAAAATATTTTGTTTTTATTTTTAAATTTTTTAAATTTGTGGGCATATTTCAAAAACAATCTTAAATCTATAATATGGAATTTGAATGGGACAATAAAAAGAACGAATCAAATAAAGAAAAACATAAGATAAGTTTTGAACGGGCAGTCAAAGTATTTGATGACCAAAATAAAGTAATTTATGAGTCTGATTCAAAAGATTATGGAGAGAAACGATATTTAGCTATTGGCTTTATTTTTGAGGTTCTTTTCACAGTAGTTTATACAATACGCGACACTATACATCGTATAATTTCCTCTCGCCGAGCAAATGAAAAAGAAACTAAAATTTATAACGAAATAAATAACAAGCAGTATGAAAACAAAGTATAATTGGAAAGAAGTTTGGGAATTAGTAAAACAAAACAAGCCGGTAACACAAGATCAGATCTTATATACCGAAGAAAAAATTCCATGGTACGTAGTTCAAGATTTCAATTTCGCTGGACTAAGTGTTCCGAACGCGCTGATAGATTTTGAGTATGATACTATTGATTATAGTGATATACCATCTTTAGATATTTTAATAGAAGAAGGTAGTTACAAACAGATAACACGATTGGTGGCATAATATTAAGCCGTCAGCTTCTTCGCTTACGGCTTACCTCCTCAAAAAATTAAATACTAAATAGTACTTAATCAGTCTTCTACGTACAAAATTAATCCTTTTAAATATTCACTTTCAGGGTGGTATATGTTTATTGGGTGGTCTATAGGTTGTGATATCTGATGAATAATTTTTATACGTTTCTTAGCTAATACTGCGGCTTCTAATATTATTTTTCTAAAATCTTCTTTCAAGATTACTTGCGAACAGGAGAACGTAAACAGTATTCCCGGTGTTTTAATTTTTAGCAGCGCTTTGTAATTTAAGTTTATATATCCTTTGGTTGCTTTTTCTATCGCGTTCAAATGTTTAGCAAAAGCCGGTGGGTCAAGTATAATTAAATCATAAAAGTTTGATTGCATTTGCTCAATATACGTAAAAACATCAGATAAAAATGCGGTATGTTTTGCGGTTTTTCCAAAGTTAATCTCTACATTTTGTTCGGTAAGCTCTATGGCTTTTTTTGAGCTATCTACGCTGTGAACTATATTAGCTTGATTATTAATGGCATAAACAGAAAAAGCTCCTGTGTAACAAAAAGTATTTAAGACATTTTTATTCTTACTATATTCTGCGAGTAAGCATCTATTTTGTCGTTGGTCAATAAAAAAGCCCGTTTTTTGTCCTTCCTGAAAATCAATAAGAAAGTCTAAATTGTTTTCTGTTACCTTGTGTGGAGTCTCTACATTTCCATATAACAGTGCATTTTTATTATCTTCTGCTGTATATTTAAAAGGCAAAGTTTTATCGCTTTTATCATATATTGCAATTAGGTCATTTCCAAGTAGTTCAGTTAAAATTTGCGCGAATGTATCTTTAAGTAAAAACATTCCTACCGAGTGGAACTGTAGAACTGCAACTTTATTATAATAGTCGCAAACAAATCCCGGCATGGAATCACCTTCGCCATGTATTATTCTGTAAACGTTGTTGCGTTCTGCTGATATATTTATACTTAATATTTTACGATATTCTAATGCGGCGTTAATTTTTTGTCGCCAGAAGTTATAATCTATTTCTACGTCTTGGAAGCTAAAAATTCTGATAGCAATACTACCAATTTGGTAATGTCCTATTCCGAGAAATTGGTTATTATTAGAATATATTTTAACAATTTCTCCTTCTTGTAATTTAGTTAGTTCGGTTTTTATTGCGCCAGAAAATACCCATGGATGCTGTCTTATTAGCGACCATTCTTTTGATGATTTCAAATATATATTTTTCATTCAGTATATGTTACTTAATATTAATTTCTTACACCTTTAACTTTATAATTCCATCCTCCTCCAAGTCCACCGAGTCCTCCAACATAAAATTCTATGGTATTTTCATCTAAAAATTTACCATTGTGACAATAATGATAACCATATTTTTCTATTAAGACTCCATTTGTATCTATTAAAGAAGTTATTTTTGTATTGTTATTAAATTCTATAGTAATTTTTTCATCTATTTTTATATTTTCTTCTTCACTTGCAAATAAATCATTTTCCATGTCTGTTTCAATAAATTTTCTAATTAGTCCATTATAATACGAAGTATCATAGATAGTTGGATTGGTGATAGACCAGGATTCAGTTATGACAGTAAAATAAAATTCGTCAATATATTTTATGCGGTAGTCATAAATTTCTACCTTCAATTCTGCTGTATTTGTTGCTTGTTTGTCGTCATATACAATTGCTTTAATAGTATAAACACCTTGATTATCAAGTTTCAAGTCATTCCATTGATATTGATATGGTTCTTGCAATACAGTTGCTACAATTAATTCATTTATCAAAAATTCTACTTTTTCTATTTTTCCGTCCTCGTCTTTTGCTTCTGTTATAAAATTTAAAGAGGTGTCGCATCGTATAAGGAGATTATTTTGTGGTTGTAAAAATTTAATATCTGGAATAATATTTTCTTTTTTACATCCCCAAATAAATATTATTAGGATAGTAAAGCTTATTATTTTTTTCATTATTTACAAAAAGAATGTTTAATTTAAATGTTTTTTAGCGATTTTGGTTAATATAATATTAAAAATAAATAGGCGTAAAATTAGCAGGATTGAGCATTTTTATATCGGCGCCGGCGCGTGAGAGAATATATAATCCGCATTCTTGCGCCTTAGATAAAGCATCGGAGGCATGCGAAAAACTTGCCACTGCTGCAAGTATTTGATAATCTTTATAATCTGGAAATAATATTTTAAATTTTGGAAGCTGACGTTCGTAAAATTTTACAACATCATTAAGGTGTAAGTGATATTTTACTTCTACGACCATCAAGACAGAACAATTTATCAAAACTATATCATATTCTCCTTGTTGATTGTCGCTGATATATATTCGCATCCCTTTTCGTATCTCATCAAACTTATTATCAGCAACTACTGGATTAGATACTAAGGCATTGTAAAAGAAATTCTCGGCATCGGCACCTTGATTATTACCTATACCTGAAACAGTAGTCATGAGTCGTATTAACTGCTCTTCACTCCTTTGAAAACGTAGATTAGCTGTTTCTAAATGTATGCGTTGCATCTCTCTAATTTCTTGTGTCTCCTTCTCCGACTTAGCCAAAGATTTTTCTAAATATTCTCTAAGCTCTTGATTTTCTTTTTCTGACCTGGCAGAAGCTTCTCGTAAGCTCTCTCTAAACTCTTGATTTTCTTTTTCTGACCTGGCAGAAGCTTCTCGTAAGCTCTCTCTAAAC
>DYQJ01000019.1:24910-25100 GCA_020719345.1 Draconibacterium orientale
TCTTGATTTTCTTTTTCTGACCTGACAGAAGCTTTTCGTAAGCTCTCTCTAAACTCTTGATTTTCTTTTTCTGACCTGGCAGCTGACTCTTTTTGGAATTCTTTCATTTCTCGCATCTCTTGTTCGGCTTTTAATGAGAGTTGATTTCGAGTTTCTACCATCGCAGCGATTTTATCGTCAAACAAATTCA
>DYQJ01000207.1 GCA_020719345.1 Draconibacterium orientale
AGCTGGAAATGGAAAAACAAAAGGTAGAAATCCAAAGTAAACAACTGGAAACTAAAGACAAACAACTTGAAGATAAGGACAAACAATTAGTTGAGACAATAAAACTATTGAAAAGTATGAATGTAGATATTCATACTATTGCAGAAAAAACAGGGGTACCTATTTCTGAAATAGATAAAATTAACTAAAAGCATTTTATCATATTATACTATAAACGGCAACTTTGGCAAAGTTGCCGTTTATAGTATATTATTAATATTGTAGATACTACAATAGCTAAAATAGAATGTCTTTTGAATTTCATCGTGTATAATTTTTATGGTGTATTATTTTTTTATTTACTTTTTCACAAAATAAACAAATGATTTTTATTTTTAAAATTTTTTTTTATTTATTTTGTAAAAAAATTAGTTTTGTAAAAAAAGAGAAAAATATTAAATTAAAAAATGTTATAAAACATCAAATTATGAAGAAAGTTATACTTTTTGTGTTTTCAGTGCTGATGCTGACTAATATTTTAGTCTCGCAAACGGCAGAAAAATTGAGTTTAGAAATAACAGTTGTCAATTTATCAACAAATATTAGTGATGGAGAAGCTACGGCAAATGTTCGCGGCGGAATAGCACCTTATACTTATAAATGGAGTAATCAATCAACTTACTTAAAATCAAGTACTTCTGTTGGCATGACCGAAGGTAAGAAATATTTTTTAAAAGTAACCGATGCGGCTGGTGATAGTATAATTGAAGAAATATATATACCGGCAGTTTCTATAAACGAGAATATAAATGCAACTTTTATTCCTGTAGTGGATTTTATGGCTAATATAATATTGGCAGATATTTTTGCAATGACCGGAATTTATGACCCTATTATTTACGATGAAGCCGGTAATCCAATGTGTTACCCAAATGGAGATGCGAAGAGTATGAAAATTCCGTTTGTGGTTGTCTGGTTGATAATTGGGGCAGTATTTTTTACTATTCGTATGGGTTTTGTTAATTTTACCGGATTCAAAGAAGCATTAAATCTTGTTAGCGGAAAATATGATAATCCGGCAGATAAGGGAGAAGTATCTCATTTTCAAGCTTTATCTACTGCATTGTCGGGAACTGTTGGACTCGGAAATATAGCAGGTGTAGCAATAGCAGTGAGCATAGGAGGACCTGGCGCCACTTTGTGGATGATTATTGCTGGACTTCTGGGCATGTCCTCAAAATTTGTGGAATGTACTCTGGGTGTAAAATATAGAGATATTGATGAAAAAGGTGTTGTATCAGGAGGACCAATGTATTATATGGTCAAAGGTTTGAAGAAGTATAACTTAGCACGATTGGGAAAAGTCTTGGCGGTAATTTTTGCTGTTCTGGTTGTAGGAGCATCTTTTGGTGGCGGAAATATGTTTCAAGCTAATCAAGCTTTTGCACAAACAGCGGCATTATTTCCTTCTATTCAAAATTATGGGGCTTTTTTTGGGGTTTTTCTTGCGATACTGATAGGAGTAGTTATTGTCGGCGGGATAAAATCTATAGCAAAGGTGACCGATAAAATTGTTCCACTCATGGCGATTTTATATGTATTGACTGCATTAGTAATTATTTTTATGAATATAACAAGAACAGGTGAGGCATTTAGCTTAATTTTTAACGGCGCATTTTCGGCTTCGGCGTTAAAAGGTGGCGTGATAGGAGTTATTATAGTTGGTTTTCAGCGGGCGGCTTTTTCTAATGAAGCAGGAGTTGGCTCGGCATCCATTGCTCACTCGGCGGTTAAAACTAATGAACCTATCAGTGAGGGACTTGTCTCTTTATTAGAGCCGTTTATAGATACTGTTATTATTTGTACGATGACCGCACTTGTAATTATTTATACAGGATTTTATAATAATCCGGACAACCTTAGCGGTGTTGGACTGACTTCGGCGGCATTTGAAAGTGTTTTTCCTTGGTTCAAATATATTTTGGCAGTAGCCATATTTTTATTTGCTATTTCAACCATGATTTCGTGGTCATATTACGGACTCAACGGTTTCAAGTTCTTGTTTGATAGATTTTTTAAAAATAAAAATATTGTTAAATATACTTATTATTTTATCTTTCTTAGCTTTGTAGTCATTGGCTCGGCGTCTAATCTCGGTGCGGTAGTGGACTTCTCCGATATGATGATTCTTGCGATGGCTTTTCCTAATATTTTTGTGTTAATAATTCTGGCAAAAGAGGTGCGAGAAGATTTTAAAAGTTATAAAGCAAAATTGAAAAGCGGCGAGATAAAAAAATTCAAGGAATAATAAAGTCTTCATATTTTAATTCTTTGCGTTTTTACGGTAACGCTTATTTTTTTTGCCACGAAATTCACGAAAAAACACGAAAATTAGTATATTGTTTCACCCTGCCAGCGTTTTTTCACGCTGGCAGGGTGAATACATATATACTGTTTTTTAGAAAGAATAATTTATTGCGAGGGCAAAATTGCGTCCCATTTTGTAGCTTTGAAAAATATATTCTTTATTTTGATACGTATAAACTCTTTGTACATTAGCGTCAAGCAGATTTGATATAGCAAATTTAACAGATATTTTTTTGGCAAATATTTTAGAGATATTAAAATTGAGACTAGGAAAAGCTTTTTCGTAAACATTAGGTGTCCCGCCTTTTGTTACTAATACGAGTTTTTCTCCGCTAACATTAAATCCCATATTTGTGGCTATTCCGTATTTTTTATTATCATAACTAATATGGCTGTTTATTACCCAAGGCGCTTGTCCATACATTGGTCGGCTTCTTTCAAAGTCGGGATTTATAAGCAGTCCTACTTCATAATTTTCTTGTGATTCTAATACTTTTGATTCTATGTATGTTATGTTTGTTCCGATGTTTAATCCGGTTGCTATTTGTTTGCGGAGTTCCAGTTCGGCGCCATATAAAGTTGAATTTTCTATGTTTACATAATGAAATTCCGGATTACTTGCTCGTGGCTCGTCAACGAGTTCAATAGGGTTGGTGAACTTTTTATAAAAAACACTAAACGAAACCATTTCGCCGGCTTTGAAAAACTTTTCCCAACGAAAATCTATATTATCTATTTGAGACCTTTTGAGTTCGGGATTTCCAACTATACGCCATCCTTCTTTGAAGTCGTAGAAAGCATAAGGTGCTATTTCTCTAAACGAAGGTCTGGCTACGGTTTTAGAAAGGGCAAAACGAATGTTCGTATTTTCTCTTATAGAATAAGTTATATTTATTGCCGGTAAAATATCGGCATCATAAACATGATTAGCACTAACATATTTGTTGTTCTGTTTTTCTATGTTGTTCTCTACAAATATATTATCGTATTCATAACGAACTCCGGTTACTATTCTTAAATTCTTGTTTAGTGTGAGGTCTGCCATCATATAAGTGGCATTTATATTTTCAGTGGCATTGTAACCGTTTGCTTTATCCACTACGGGGTCGTTTTGCACGTATAGACCGTATGTAGCGTCAGTGGCATTTTGTCCAATATTTTCAGGTTTCAAATACTCGCTAATATCCCCGTTAAATTCCAACTTTTGCGACATAATATCAAATTTTTGAGATTCCGAGTTTCGTTCTTTGTAAATATATGCGCCTCCGAATTTGATTTTCCCTAATATATGCGACATTTTGAACGGATAGGTGAAATTGATTTTATTATCAAAATTAGACTCCTGCATCTGTCTGTAAAAGCGTGAAGGAGAAGGATAGGCGTTGTAGCTTATTTGATAGTTCCCATCGGAGCCGTCAAAGTTAAAAAATCTAAGATCCGGCTCGTCCATTTTAGAATTAGTTAAAGAACTTAGCCAGTCTATTTGAAAATTGTTAAAGTTTTCAAACACATGCTTACCTCTAAGTTGATACGACACAAAAGAACGTTCTAAATAGGCGAGAGTATTTTCGTACATATAAATATTGTCTTTTTGATTATTTCCATATTTGTATCTGGCAGAAGTTGTGCCGGCTTGATTTCTTAAAATGTTAAAACTTATTTTATGCGAGTTAGATATTTTATAACTTAAATTTAACAAGGCAGACAGAACTATCTCTTCATCCGATTTATTGTCTGTTTGATTGATATTCATATTCATAATACCGTCGTCACTATTGGTGGCTACCAGATAATATCTTGCATATTCGCCGTTTTGGTACATAGCGTAATCATGTGAGTAGCTGAGAGAAGCGTTGATACCGAGAGAACGTTTTAATACATTTATTTGGTTTCCTATAGCAAGAGAATTGCTTTGATTGAGAAAAGATTTTTTTGTTTTTACCTGCATTTCAGAATTGAAAGATGCCGTTATTTGGTCTAATAAATTGTTATTTTCATATAACCAAGGAATACCGTTTTTAGCTATTTCGGGAACATCACGATATCCGTTATCATATCCCAGCCAATCGGTCTTACTACCTTGATAAGATAAAAAGTCGTCACGAAGATTAGCATTTTTATTATAACTAAACGAGTTACTGAATTGTATACTTAGTTTCTCAGGAAAATCTTTGGTTGTGATGTCAACATATCCGCCTGAGAAGCTTCCCGGCAAGTCGGGTGCAAAAGTTTTATAGACGATAATATTATCTATAATATTTGTGGGAAAAATATCCATTTGTACAGTATTTTTATTGGGGTCTAATCCCGGTATTTCGGCGCCGTTGAGGGTTATTTTGCTGTATCTGTCGCTCAGTCCTCGCACATATATATATTTTCCGCCGTCAACAGAAACTCCTGAGACGCGTTTGAGAGCCGATGCTGCATCCGAGTCGCCGAGACGAGAAATTTGTTGAGACGAGATGCCATTCACTAAGTTCGCTGATTTTCTTTGAATAGTTTGTATTGCCTGTTCCGAGTTTTTTAAGGAATTAGCACTAATTACTATTTCGCTTATCTCTTCGCTTGACTGGGAGAGCTGCAAATCTAAAACGGTCACTTTATTATTTGCAATTTCTACATCTTCAACTATTTTACTTTCATAAGAGATAAAGCTTATTTTTATATTGTAATTTTCATCAGGAATTTTTGTTATAGAGAAATTGCCATCAAAGTCAGTGATTGTTCCTATTAATGGACTGGTATTCAATAAAATAATATTAGCACCTATCAGTGCTTCGCCGTTATTTCCATCAGTTATACGTCCTCGTATGGTTCCATTTTGTGCATTTAGCGACTTGATAAATAGTATTAAAAAAATGATAATAATAATATTCTTCATATTTTGATTGTTTAATTTATTGTTTAATTTATTGAATTTTAGCATGTTTCATTTATTAAAAATTTCTCGCAAAGGTTCTCGCAGAGTTTTCCAGAAAAAACATTTAAGAACAATAATTTTAAAATTACTAAGCGGTTTTCACCGCTTAGCAAAAAAAAAATAATTAATTTTTAAAAGTCAAAGTCCATCCGTTAGCCCAATTAGTTGTTCCGAAGGCGCCTTTATAATTTACATTTTCATAAAAGCTGTCTGAAACAGGTAATTCGGCTAAGTCAGTGTTTTGAGGAGTTGTAGGTACGGGATTCGTTGCAGAAATTCCGGCATTGGCTATTTTGTTTGAGTTTCCTGAAAATGCCTTTGCCCAGTTATTTTTATAATCATCGGGACAAGAATATAAATTTGCGCCGTTACTGTCCTTCGGAACTGATACCGCGAACAAAGTTTTTTCATAATTTTCCGATTCGGAGGTTATACCGGCGATGTCATAAAAAATACAACTTTGTACTTTTAAATTGCCGTCTTCAAACATCTTGTAACTTGAACCTGCAAGATTATTATTAACATCTTGACGATATTCTATGTCTATGGCTTTTGATTGATTGACAAAAATAGAATTTTTATAGCTTCCACCGGCATTTTCTCGGAATGTTATCAATCGGCTTTCACCATTTTTGTTTCCTATATAAGTAGCATTGTATATTACCGGAGTGGAATAAGGTGTTCCTAATTGATTATCTGACGGACCACCATCATGTTCGCCAACGCGGTCACCATCAGCATCTTGAATTGCAACCCAAAATTGTCCTTTCCCATGAAATCCCTCGTCATAATCGTAACTGTCATCACCGCAAAATGCCACAAGTGAGTATTTTAGCTGCGGACAACCACCGAAAAATTCCACGCCATCATCTTGATTTGAAACAACTTCTATATGCTCTAAAATAGTATTTTTACCTACGCAGCCGAGAGTCAGACCGTTTATTTCATTTCCTTCTCCTATATCTGTTCCACCATGACGAATAGATAAGTATTTTATAGTTCCAGAATTGTCATTATCATCTGCTCCGCCATACAAACCTCGTGACTCGGAGACCGGTATTCCTTCGATAGCTTTTTCTTGAGTAGAATTGTTAGAAGTAGCGCGCCCCAAAATTATTAATCCTCCCCATAGTCCTTTGGCATCATCCGGAACTGAACCATTTAGGTCATCAGCATACGCTGTCAAAATTATAGGTTTTGCAGATGTTCCCTCAGCCATGATTTTTCCGCCGCGAGCAACGATTAAAGCGCTTGCATTTTCCCCTGTTCCGGGTTTTCCTTTTATTACTGTTCCGGCTTCTATTGTCAAAGTTTGTCCGTCATTAACAAATACTAATCCTTGTAGAACCCAAGTAGTATCTGCACTTAGCGTTTTTGTTCCTACTCCTTTGCCCTTGTCAATAATAGTCACTTCTTTACCGGAAACATTGAACTCGGTAGCGTTTGGGTCTACAATAGGGTCTACATCATCTTCCTCTTTTTTACACGCATTTACAACTAACAAGACTGAAAACAAAACAATTAACAAAAAAAACGATTTACTTTTTAATTTTGTGAACATAATTAAAATTATTATAAGTTTGTTTAATAAATATGTCGCAAAATTATATAGTATATGTTAATTAAAAGTTAAATAGATATTAACCTTTTTTGAATAAAATGTTAAATTCATATTAAGAAATCTTAACTCAAATCAAAACGCACCAGATGGAAAAACTCCATCTTTTTAGAATAAAAAAGTGAAAAAACAAAAGGTGCGTAGCAGCGAAATATTTGTAACGATGTGTCAAACACCTATGTAGTGTGGAGGTTACCTATTTTCTACAAAGATTACGCAACTACGTTGCTA
>DYQJ01000208.1 GCA_020719345.1 Draconibacterium orientale
TTGGTCACTATTTTTATACGCTACCAACGTATTAGCAAAATCTTTGTAGAAAAAAATAACGAAAAAACAAAATTCTACAAAGATTACGCAACTACGTTGCTAAATAAAAGAAATTACACAAACATCTTTATTTTAACATAATTTTTGGCTTTTTACAAGAAAGTCACTATTTTTTTATGTTATCAAAAAAATTCGCTTTTTTATTTGGTATATTATTTTTTTTGTTTATCTTTGCGAAATCTATTTTTGTTTGCAGTGATTCATTTTTTAGTTTTTTCATAGTTTTTTGTTTTGAAAAGTCCTGATAATATCAGGGCTTTTTTTATATTTTTTCTCCGTAAAATCTTAAATTTTAAATATTTACATTATGTTTACTCAAAACGATTTATTACAAATTAAACAACTCGGCATCAGCGAGAAAACCATAGAAACACAGATAAATAATTTTATCAACGGTTTCCCGTATATGAATATTACTGCCGCCTGTGAACCCGGAAAAGGTATATTACCTATAGAAGACCCTAATTTGTTTATCAATATTTATGAACAAGCGATAAATAACTGTTCGGTTATTAAATTCGTTCCCGCATCAGGAGCTGCAAGTCGTATGTTCAAAGAACTTTTTGACTTCTGCGAAAAACACGACAACTCTCAAGAAATAACCAGCAAAGGAGTAATTAAATTCTTTAATAAAATCCATGACTTTGCTTTTTACAATGAACTGAATAAACTCATGCTAAACAACACAGGAGAATCCATAGAGCAAGCAATAGAAAATAAGAATTATAAAGAGATAATTAATCTATTTCTTATGGAAAAAGGCATGAACTACGGAAACAAACCTAAGGCACTTCTAACATTTCATAAATACGACACAAACACACGAACCGCTATAGAAGAACATATTGTAGAAGCTGCCAATTATGCTACAAATCAGGGAATTGCAAAAATACATTTTACAATATCACCCGAACATAAAGAAGGAGTTATAAACAAAATAAACGAGGTCTTACACGCTTACGAAACTCTTTTCAATATCAAATTTCATATAACATATTCTATACAAAAAGCATCCACTGACACAATTGCAGTAAACTCCGAAAATCAACCGTTTAGAACTAATGATGGACACTTACTTTTCAGACCCGCAGGACACGGCGCACTAATAGAAAATCTTAATGACATAGACGAAGATATTATTTTTATTAAAAATATAGATAATGTCGTGCCGGACAGAATAAAAGAAGAAACTTTTAGATACAAAAAAATCATCGGAGGAGTACTTATTCATTATAAGAACCTTATTTTCAATTATATTGAGAAACTTGAAAAAAATCCTACTACAGAACTAATAACAGAAATAGTAGATTTTTTCAGAACGGAAATATGTTTTATCATGCCACCTTATTTTGTAGAAATGAACATGACAGAAAAAGTAAAATATCTTATAGATATGCTCAACCGTCCTATCCGAGTTTGTGGTATGGTTAAAAACGAAGGTGAACCCGGCGGAGGACCATTCTGGGCAACTAATAATGACGAATCTATTTCTTTACAAGTAGTTGAAATGTCGCAAATTAACACTAAAGATTTGAATAAAAAACAAATTGTAGCCACTGCTACGCACTTCAATCCGGTAGACCTCGTATGTTGGGTAAAAAATTATAAAGGACAAAAGTTCAATCTTAAAAATTTTATTGACCCCGACACAGGATTTATCTCCATCAAATCTAAGGACGGCAAAGAACTAAAAGCGCAAGAACTACCCGGACTATGGAACGGAGCAATGGCATCATGGAACACTATTTTTGTTGAAGTCCCTATTATTACATTCAATCCCGTAAAAGAAGTTAATGACCTGCTAAGAGAAAATCACCAATAAAAAAGACCCGATAGACAGCTTTTTTTGGCTGTCTATCGGTTTTTAAAAATAAAAACTTATTATATATTGGTATATTGCTAAGATAATGTATATTTGCAAAAATAAAATTCATAAACTAAGTAGCAAGATGAATAATAAATTTAATGAATATAAAAATTTTGACTTGTCGCAAATAAATAAAGATGTTTTATTGAAATGGAACCAAGAAAATACGTTTGAAGAAAGTTTAAAACTAAGTAAAGACCAGAAACCTTATGTTTTCTATGAAGGACCGCCATCAGCAAACGGAATGCCCGGAATACATCACATGATAGCACGTGCTATAAAAGATATATTTTGCCGATACAAAACGTTGCAAGGATATCACGTGCAACGCAAAGCAGGTTGGGACACGCACGGACTTCCGGTAGAACTCGGAGTAGAAAAAGCACTCGGAATCACCAAAGAAGACATAGGCAAAAAAATTACCGTCAATCAATACAATGACGCATGTAAAAAAGATGTCATGAAATATACCAATTTATGGGAAGAACTGACCATAAAAATGGGATACTGGGTAGACATGGACAATCCATATATAACTTATGAAAATACGTATATAGAAACACTATGGTTCCTACTAAAACAACTATATGACAAAGGGTTACTTTATAAAGGATACACCATTCAGCCATTCTCCCCTGCCGCAGGAACTGGACTAAGCTCACACGAACTAAATCTACCCGGATGTTATAAAGATGTAAAAGACACCACAGGAATAGCAATGTTCAAAGTCCTCAAAAATGACACTTCTAAATTCCTTTTTGAAAATATTGACGCAGACCTCCACTTCTTAGCATGGACAACAACGCCATGGACACTTTTATCAAATACCGCACTCGCAGTAGGAGCTAAGATTAACTATCTCAAAATAAAAACGGTAAACCCGTACACCGCAAATAATATTGTCGTAATTATTGCAGAGAACCTTGTAAACAAATATTTCTCGCAAGATGCTAAATTAGAAGATTTTAAAATCGGGGACAAAAAAATTCCTTATCTTATAATCTCTAAACACGCAGGACAAGAATTCAACGGAATTGCTTATGAACAATTATTCCCATATTTTCAACCTGAAACAGGAGATGCGTTCAAAGTAGTACTCGGCGATTTTGTTACAACAGAAGACGGAACAGGAATAGTGCATATAGCCCCAAGCTTCGGAGCAGACGACTTTAAAGTTGCGCGAGAAAATGGAATCGGTGCGCTTACTCTTGTTGACAGACAAGGTAAATTTGTGAACGGTTGCGGCGAATTTTCCGGAAGATACGTCAAAAAAGCTTTTGATAACAATGCTGACGAAAAAGCACTCGAAGTTGATATAGACATCGTAGTAAAACTAAAACAAGAAGGTAAATTATTCAAATCCGAAAAATACGAACACTCATACCCGCACTGCTGGAGAACTGACAAACCGATATTATATTATCCGCTTGACTCATGGTTCATAAGAACTACCGCTTGCAAAGAACGTTTTATTGAACTCAACAACACCATCAATTGGCAACCACCTGCAACAGGAACAGGACGTTTTGGGGAATGGCTAAAAAACTTAGTAGACTGGAACTTGTCTCGCTCCCGATACTGGGGAACTCCGCTACCTATTTGGAGAACGGAAGACGGCGAAGAAGAAATTTGCATCGGCTCGTTTGAAGAACTTAAAATTCAAATAGATAAATCTGTAGAAAACGGAATTATGAACTCCAACCCGCTAAAAGATTTTACGCCCGGCGACTTCAATAAAGAAAATTATCAAAAATTTAACATACATAGACCTCTTGTAGACGAAATCATCTTAACATCAAAAATAGGGAAACCGATGAAACGGGAAACCGACCTCATAGACGTATGGTTTGACTCAGGAGCAATGCCGTATGCACAACTCCACTATCCTTTTGAAAATAAAGACAAAGTGGACAGCAAAACATTCTATCCGGCAGACTTCATATCCGAAGGAGTAGACCAAACAAGAGGATGGTTTTTTACTCTACATGCCCTCGCTGTGATGCTCTTTGACTCTGTCGCATTCAAAAATGTATTATCTACAGGTTTACTCCTCGATAAAGATGGAAATAAGATGTCTAAAAGTAAAGGCAATGTAATAGACCCGTTCT
Organism: Draconibacterium orientale; assembly: GCA_020719345.1. Lineage (GTDB taxonomy): Bacteria > Bacteroidota > Bacteroidia > Bacteroidales > DYQJ01 > DYQJ01. The sequence goes on from DYQJ01000208.1 coordinate 4,036, forward strand.
CTACAATAGAAAAATACGGTTCAGACGCTGTCAGATGGTACATGACAACTAATGCTGCGCCTTGGGAAAATCTCCGTTTTAGTCTTGACTGCGTAGAAGAAGTCAAACGAAAATTCTTTGGAACGCTATACAATACTTATTCTTTCTTTGCTTTGTACGCAAACCTCGACAATTTTAACTTCTCTCAAAACGAAATACCTATAACGGAACGACCCGAAATAGACCGCTGGATAATTTCGCTACTCAATACTCTTAAAAAAGAAGTTGCCGAGTACCTCGATAATTACGAGCCAACACGTGCAGGACGAGCTATCCATAACTTTGTTAATGACAATCTTAGCAACTGGTACGTCCGACTAAACAGAAAACGATTCTGGAACGGCGAACTCAATAACGACAAAATATCCGCATATCAAACTTTATATACTTGCTTAGAAACAATTGCTATATTGATTTCTCCTATCGCACCATTTTATGGCGAACAACTTTTTTGCGACCTCAACGAAGTTACTAAACGACATAATGTCAAATCGGTACACGTCACAAAATACCCGAAACCAGAAGAAATTTATATAGATAAAGAATTAGAACAAAAGATGGAACTCGCACAACAAGTGTCATCTATGTGTCTGGCTCTCAGACGAAAAGAAAACTTGAAAGTTAGACAACCGCTATCAAGAATAATTATCCCCGTTCTAAATCAGGATATCGCCGACAAGATTAATGACATGCAAAACATTATTCTCTCCGAAATAAATGTTAAAAAAATAGAATTTCTTACCGACACCACCGGTATTATTGTTAAAAAGATTAAACCCGACTTCAAAAAACTCGGCAAAAAACTCGGTAAACTGATGAAATTAGTTTCTGTTCAATTAGAAAATTTTAATCAGCAAGATATAAGCAAAATAGAGACAACCGGAAAATACACACTCAATGTAGAAGGAACGGAGATAGAGATTTTGATTGACGAAGTAGAAATTATCTCAGAAGACATACCCGGATGGACTATTGCTACTGACGGACAAATTACCGTAGCATTGGATATCACTGTAACAGAAGAACTAAGACAAGAAGGAATAGCTCGCGAATTTGTTAATAGAATACAAAATATTAGAAAAGACAGCAACTTCGAGGTAACGGATAAAATATTTGTAGAGATACAATGTCATCCAAAAATCAACGAAGCCATCAAAAACTTTAACAGCTATATCAGCAGTCACACACTCGCTTTGGAGATTCTTCTCATAGAAAAACTGGAAGCAGACCAAGAAAATGTTAAACTCGTAGAAATAGACGAAGAACTTACTACGCACATCAAAATATACAGAAAATAATAGCTTCTTTAATTAAGCTTTAAGTTATTATTTTGTAACTATTTAGCACTTAAATTTATTGATAATCAATATCTTTCTCAAATTCATGCAATATTTTTTGCAAATTAACGTAAAGAATTTTATTGATTATCAAATCTTTGCGAAACTCTGCGTTTTTTAACTTTGCGGAACTCTGCGAGAAAAAGTATTGATATTCAATACATTAATAGGTGCTAAATAGTTACATTATTTTTACCACAAAGGAATGAGAGGGATGAGAGGAAGAAAAAACTTTCATTTCTCTCATTCCTTTGTGGTCACTTTTTTATAATGCGACTAAAAATTAAAAATTCACTTTTATTCTTCCATTTTTTGTTTGGGAGGTTTATAAAAATAATAATCAAAACCTATACGTGACCATAACAATACTTTATCATTGAAAAAGAAATTAAAAACATAGGTACCTTCATAAAAAAGTCCTTTCCATAGCCGTATTTGAAAACCTAAAGGAATTGTAAGTAAATTATATTCTATTTTATCAGAAACTATCGGATCCATTTCACGCTTAAATTGTATATAATTAGTTCGTTGATAATTTATCTCGGCATACAAATTTATGCGATTCAAATACTTCACATTAATATGAAAAGGGATAGTATATCTTGTGTAAATCCCATACCATCGGAGATTATCTAATTGCATAAAATTACTATAATATTTACTATAGCCAAAACATGCTCCCAAACCAAGATTAGGAATAGGATAGTAACTAATATGTGGTTCTATCTCATAATAATATAAATAATTCCACTTCCAAGTTACTGTGTCTCTGTTTTTTAAACTAAAATATGAAGAATGAAACCCTACTACAAGAAGAGTTTGTCTTTCATTTTTTACAATTATTTTTTTCTTTATTTCTTGTGAAAAACTAAATTTTACAAAAATAAGAAATATAAAAAGTATAACTATTTTTTTCATATTATTTATTCTAATTTTCCAAAGGCGTAATTAATTCCTATAATGTATTGTGTGTAATTATATTTATATTCAATTTTGTTCAACATAATATAATTGTAAAATCCAACTTCCAAAAACAAATATTTTGTCTTAAGTATTGGAGCTTGCGCGCTTCCGCCATAGCCCAAATATTTGAGACCTGCCCGTCTGTAAGGTTCACCATAATAGTTTTCTTTTACGGCAGTACAAAAATCACCAAAATTTAATGAAAATTCGCCAAATAATCTGAAATTTGTTCTATTTATAAAATTAAACTGGGCAAAACCGCCTAATATATTATAAGTTGCGGTATCTTGCGGCAAATATTTTGTTGCTACTATCACCATAGATTGTATTCCTACATTTAAGTATTTGGAAACAGATATGCCGCCATTCAAATTCCATGTTAATTCGTGATAAATATAATTATCATTTAATGCTTCATCATTCCATATATAAGTAAGTGAAGTACCAAATTCTATCTTTGTAAGAAAATAATCGCTTTTATAAAATTGAGAATAAGCTGCTACATTAATAACTAAAATACACCATAAAAATACAATTTTTTTCACACTAATAAGTTTTAAATTTTTGAATTTTGCAAAATTATAAATAAAAATTGAAAAAGATGTTATCTTCTTCAATTTTTTTATCAATGAAAAAACTTTCTAAAGTGTTAATACCTTAGAAAGTTTTGGAACTGTAATTTTTCCAGTGATAATACTTATAAACCTTATATGTTCT
>DYQJ01000400.1 GCA_020719345.1 Draconibacterium orientale
AGAGTAACAGGAAAATTGAGGATTTGCTAATCGTCATAATTTGGGCATGTTTAGTATATCTGTAAATTTATTCTATTCTTTCTAAAACGATACCCTCTTTAGGTACGAATTTTATCAAACCTGCATTTTTAGCAAAATAAGTTTTAATCGGTGTATTTTCGTTAATCTTACCTTTCTTGCTTGAATAATCAATTTCAATTATGTCGAAATAGGTTGTTTCTGCAATTGTCAATGAATCGTGAAATATCACCTTGGGCTTTAGTTTTGATGTAACTTTTTTTGTTCGGAAATTATACTCGAACCGATTATTGTCATCAAAATCATTTTTAGAAAAATTGTAACTATCTTCACACCATTTCACTTCGAGCATAGTTTCATTGTCATAGTTGCCGGTTATTCTAAATCTAAAATAATATTGATTTAACACCGATTTGTAAGCAATGCTAAAAATTTCTGAATAAGCAACTCCGGAGATTGTTCCAGCCCCAGTAAACGTGCTAAAATACAAATAATTTGGTTCCTCTATACTAAAATAATAGTTCTTTTCAATTTTAAAACGCTCTTTCATTTGTACATTATCTACCATATCAATATATTTCTGAGTAGTATCAGCCATGTATTTGCGTACTTCGTTGGATATATAATAATGTTTACCACTTATGTCTTCCACTTCACACGATGTAAAAGTACAACAAAGTATACCGATAAAAGAGACTAAAAAAAGGTACTTATTTAATTGAAAATGTTTCATTGTTTCTAAGCTTTATTTGTAAAACACCAGTCGAATTGCATAGTATTGATTTTGGCGAAGAATCGACTGAGTCAGATTGATAGTAGAAGTCCGATTCAATAACTTTGAAGTATTTTTTTTCGCTAATAATTATGGAGTCGTGAAAAGTTTTTTGGTCGGTTATATAATCAAAAGTGCCAGTCTTGTCATATCTTAACCGAGTATAGATATTGTTTAGGTCTATGTTCATGATTTTTATCGAGTCAGTACAAATATCCTTGAAACTACCCTGCATTGTGGTATCGTTATTTGATGTTTTAGATGTCAAAAAGCCCAACTCAATTTCCAATGTAAGTTTAGGATAAGTTGAAACCATTTTTACAGTTTTAGTTTCATAGGCAATATAATTACCAGCACTAAAATCAAAATATGTTCTGGGCACTTCAAAAGCTCGTCCGAATGAATAGTCGACCTGAGTAACTGTAAAATCAAAATTATACCCCTTCGAGTGCACGAAACCTACTTTTTGTCCATTATAATAAGGTGAAAATCCCTTTTCGAAGTCTGTAAGATAAATCCTTCCCGTTTCGATGGATTTGTCGCACGAAGAAAATAAAACAAGGATTATTAATGAGAAAACAAGGCTAATACTCCTTAATGCTGAGAGTTTTTTAGTAAAATTCATAGTTTAAATTTATATTCTAAATATTTATATCTACTTCCAATTTAAGTTGTGCTTCCATA
>DYQJ01000209.1 GCA_020719345.1 Draconibacterium orientale
GAAAAATAAGTTACTCGCTGTATCTGGTTCATGGTGTGCCTGGTTTTGTTGTGATGTATTGGATGACGAGTCAGAATACTGGTCTCTTATTCACAATATTAGCAACTGTTTTTTGTTTACTTTTGGTTGCTAGCATGTTTTATATATTAGCGGAAATAAAACTAAAAGATCTTTGCAAATTTCACTTTTTTAATAAAACTTAGAAGCTATTTATTAGACCAATCAATAACAAAACTTTGTTGTAATGGCTTGAGTGTTGAAATTTTGTGTAAAAGTGAGCTATAAGCACCAGCATTTTGTTTTAAAAAATAAGCCGAGGGATTTTTATTTTCTAAAGATGCTATTGATACTTTTTGAAGTAGACGTCCTGGTTGTACGTGTTCTAAGATTTCCTCCTCTGTAATCTTACAATCCACCATAAGAATATCAATTGGTGTTAATTCTAATATTGTGTTTTTTCTTTTTTCACAAAACTTATCTACCTTGTCCATATTTTTTGCCATCAACCATAAATATGGAACATATCGAATTTCATTAGTTTTAAAATTGCTTTTTAAAACTGTCTTGTTTTCTAGTAAGTTAATCGTATTTTTCTGATATATATACCTTGTCCCCATATTAGCTGCGGTTCTTACAGAAGCTTCGGAAATACCGTCGTTATCTGGACCTATAACCGTTCGTCTTTCCTCTAAATTTGGCCACAATTCTGACATATTTACCCTTAGTTCCGATAACTCAGGAAGTTGAGTATACAAAAAAACATAATCTCTATTTAGGAAAACACTATCAATGTCTATTGTTTTTGCTGTAAAATATGGAATATCTCCAATTAAAGTAGCAGGATTTATTTTTACGGGTATAGAACTATTAATACCCATGCTTATTTCTTCAAGTTTGTGCTTCAAATGTATTAACTCATGTGCTAACGTTATCCAAAAGGGCGTACTGATACTTGAAACTGCAACGATATTCATATTAGATGTGTTATACAAAATAGGATAGTTTGAATCAGAAAAATTAGCTATTTCTATTACTAAATCTATTTTCCCTTTATTCTTCCTCGAAGAAAAAGCTGTTTTGTATCCATTCTTAAAAATAACCCCGCTACATTTATCTACCGCAGCCCTATATTTTTCATCTATTTTTGCCAATAAACGTCTTCCTACATAATTATTTTCTATTTTTCTTATATAGGGTTCTATTTGTTCTCGTGTTATGCTCCCTTCATACCTCACATATTGTGATTGTAAAAAATCCCCTTTTTCTTCCAACAACTCCATACCAAACGCTTTGTAAGAAACAAAAAACAACACCCATAACAAAAAAACTCTTCTGGCTTTGTTCACTTTATCGTTTGCCTATTTTTTTAGTCCTGATTTTAAAGTAAGCACCTCATATTCCTCAAGAGAAGAACTATGTGCTCCAGAAACATACATCATCCGAAACCAAAAAGCGGCTTTTATATAGTCAAAAACAAGGGAAGACGAAGCGGCTTTTTCTTTATACATCTCAGCTAATGTTCTACACAAGCATATATTTTTTGCATTGGTATATATTATTAATAAATTATTATCTAGCTTCTTCATTAGCTCGGAGTCATTTAAGTTGCTCATCAAAAATTTGTAACCCTCTGCTAACATGCTAATATCTTCACTCCCAAGAAAAGATTTCTCTATCTTTTCTATTTCCGTCAACAGATACTCTTCTGGCATGTAATTTTCTATAACGCCTAACAGTTTCTGCATAAGACCCCTAATAGCCCCATATTCTCCTTTTGACATGTTTTTTAAGTTTGTAATATCAAAGTTTTTATTAATATTTTCTCCCGTCATGGTTGTATATGATATCGATACATTTTCTTCTATCATTCCATTTGTTGTATTACACAACATTACCTCCAGAATTATTCCAACCACAATAATAAAAATAGTATTCTTTTTCATAATTTCCTCCAAACCAATTATTTTCTTTTACTTGAATTGATACAAGCTGGGACTACTGTTTTTTCTCATAACTTTAAAATTACTTACTCATTTTCACTGTCAGAAAACTAAAATAAAAGTTCCCAAAATGCTAATATGACCAATCGCGAGAGAACCCAAAAGATGCAACCCTAACTACTATTTTTAGCCCTGGTTCTTTTATATCACATTTTAGTTCAGTCTTAGCCTGTTCTATTTTTAGATCAAGTACTTTAATATTTTGTTTAGTTGCTAATGTTTCGTCTACAGACTCGGTTAAAATCTCTGCCTAAATTTCTGCTTGTTTTTCCGGTATTCCAGCCACTTCTAGCTGTTGGCATAACGTAATGCATCGATTATCAAAGCAATTTCTATCCTCTTGCAACTGAACGAGCAGGACCCGATTTGCACGTGCCCCTCTATAGATCTCACCGCGCTCTATCTATTATAGCCCCATTTAGGTAGTGGTTGTTCCTTTGCTTTTTAGCTGTTCGATCTCCCAAATAGAAAGTCCTGTAATATTTGCAACTTGAGGTATGCTCATACCTTGACTAAAAAGGTTTGTTGCAACAGTTTTAAGAGCCTCTTGTTTGCCTTCCTGTTTTTTTTGCTCAGCTAAAGCAACTCCCTTTTGATACCCTTCTTTTATAAACTGCTCTGCTAAGACGGCTTTTGCTTTTTCGTATCCCTCTTGTCTCCCTTCCTGCCTAAATTGCTCTGCTAATGTCATAACATTCACCTCATTAACTTGTGTTAAACCGGTTTTTACTGTTTCGATAAATTCTTGTTTATTTAATTCTCCGGCTTCAATTATATACGAAAGCACAGTATAAATATAATTCATTTCTCCTTGTGTTTCGATATTCTGCAAGTCTTTGACAATGTCCTTCAATATCGGTAAAAAGTCCTTTTCGTAGATATGTTTCATCGTGCGGGCAATAATTCCATACCTTAGAAATTCTTTCAACTTCTCATCTGACATTTTGGATAAATCTATTAATCGGTACGGTTGCCATAGTATCTCTCTCGCTAATTCTTTTTCTTTCTTATCACCGAATAAGTCAAACAAATCTGTAGAATGATTATAGCTTCTATTGCCAGTGTAAAATATAATAGGATAAACCAGAGGCAGTCTTTCGCAGTTCGTCTGCTTCACATGATGCTCCATTATAGCCACCATGTATTTGAGTATCCGAAAAGCCATTAGTTTATCTGGTGTACTTTGATGTTCGATTAGCAAATACAGATAACCAATCTTTCCGCTAAATTTCGCAGAATAAAGCAAATCGGTAATTTGCAGTTTCAGTTTATCATCAATAAAGCTTTCTTTTTGCGATTGTATTGTTGCAAAGTCCAATACGGATTTAATATTACTCGGTAAGTTTTGTTCAAAGAATTCACAAACAACTTTAGGCTCATTCATCATGGCCCTAAAAAATCTATCATGGGGATTTAGATGTAAATTAGACATAAAATTAAGTACCCAGTTTGTTAAAAGCCTCTATGTTCCCTTTAGATATTACGGTTAAATAATTCGGAATCTTTTCTATTATTTCAAGTTTACCAGAAACCAAAAAAAGATTGATGTAACCTGCCCCATGTAGTTGCTCAGCCAAATCAATTCCATTCATATCCCCCTTAAAATCATAATCTATGCTGATTTTGGTGTTCTTGGGATATATAGAAACGTTCTTTAAAAATTCTCTAGGATGATAATATTTGTCAATTACAAGATTTGCGCTCTTCATTTGAAGATAGCCTGATAACGCATCTGCAAAAAACTTTTCGTCATCTATGATAACCAGATCTGCTTTTCTTAATTTATTATTACTACCAGCATTATTGTTCATAGACATGGGAACGTTAAAGTAAACTCCGTATATTCACCCTCAACCGAATCACAAACAATATCACCGCCATAAGATTGCATAATCAGTTACAGAATGCCAAACCTATTCCTGTATCGCCTTGTGCTGTTGATTGGCTTTCAAATAATTTAAACATCTTTGGTAAAAACTCCTTTGCTATTCCCGCAGCAGTATCCCTAAATGTTAATCTATTGTATTTTACATCGGGTTTTAGCGTTATTGTAATAGTTCCTCTTCCTGCATTAGCAATAGCCCTTAAAGCATTTTTAACAAGATTAAATAGAATATGGTTTGTTAATATAGGGTCACCTATATACTCAAAATCTCGTTCTATACCCAGCATAACAAGCTCTCGTTCCCCTTCCTTAAAAGGGTATTGTTCCAATATTTCCTCAACATTCTTTACTATTGAACATCGCTTAAAGTCTGTTGTCTCTGGCTTACCTGTTACTACTCCTTTTATCTGTAACTGTAAATTGCCTATTAAATAGCTAGCTGCCTTTACCCTTTCCCTAATATTGCTTAACTGTTTCTCTGACAGTTCGGCACAGATACTTATTGCTGCTAAATAATTTCTTACTTCATGTGCGATACTGCTTGCTAATGTTGCTACAATTTGTACTTCTTGATTGATAGACTTTAAGCCATCGTTTAAAATGATTTTAGCCATGTTAATCTCCTGTTTAGGTTAATGTGGTTAGTACTGCTGGAGTACGGCTAGTGCTTCAGTAGTACGCTGTTTGTTTAGCTATAAATATTCTTTGTTTCTTGCCACCTCTCTTTTTAAAGCCCTACAAATAATATCCATTAATGTTTCGTCTCTTTTTGCAACAATAACTTTTAAACTAGAATATAAAGCTGAAGGAATTACTGTAGTAAGCCTTTTTGTTCCCCCTTGGGATGGAATTGTTCTTTTCGTCATAATAGCACCCTCATGATATTTTACATTATTAGATTATATATGCAATAGCATTTTAATTTTTTTATGGTAATATGTTTACGTTACGAACTATCACTAACCACCAGGTTCACACCCATAATTTTATGCGCTGTACAAAAATGACTAAAAACAAAGTAAAAGAAAAATAGTATGAGTATAAATACAAAAAATCTTGACACCCTAATTAATGACTCTTTGGCTATCGAATTTGAAGAAGCCAAATCAACAGGCAATTTAGGTTTTATGGCTCGGGCACTTGTACAAGCAACATTGCCTCATAGAAGAATATCTAGCAATGAGTTTTCCCGCAAAAACGGACTATTTAAATTAGTAATTTTAGCTGATTCCAGCGTAGGCTTACCATATGGCAATATACCGAGGTTATTATTAGCGTGGATTTCTACTGAAGCAGTACGAACAAGACAACGAGAAATAGCTCTTGGTGAATCCATGTCAAAATTTATGGAGCAATTAGATCTAACCTCAACCGGCGGATGCTGTGGAAGCATCACCAGATTTAAAGACCAAGTAACAAGGCTATTTTCCTCCTCTTTTTCCTGTACCTATGATGACGGAAAACACTGGGCAATAAAAAACGTAACCCCAATTAGTAAAGCAAGTTTATGGTGGAATTTGAACACTACAGATCTAAAACAAGATGGGGATTTATCATCTCAAAATTCCACTATACTTTTAGGAGAAGAGTTTTTTAACGAAATTATTTGTAAACCTATACCAATGGATATGCGTGCTTTAAAAGCTCTAAAACACTCTCCAATGGCATTAGACATATATTGCTGGTTAACTTATAGAAAAAGTTACTTAAAAAAAAATATTTTTGTTCCTTGGGAAACTTTAGAAATGCAATTTGGAACTAATTACGCCCGTACTAGAGATTTTAAAAAGAAGTTTTTATACCAACTAAAAAAGGTATATGTTGTATATTCTGAAGCTAAAGTTGAAATTAATAACAGAGGATTGATATTAAAACCAAGTAAACCACACGTTAATATTAACAATGTGACTAACCCTGTGAATATAGCAAGTTATTCACGCATAAATGGTCGCGGGGTTTACGCATAAATGGTCGCGGGGTTTACGCATAAATGGTCGCGGTTTTTTTGTTAGTGCCGTTATAACCCTTGTCCACAGCCCTTTTCAAGAGGACAAAATTGCCTTCCTGTAGTATATCCTATAGTATATCCTGTAGTTATTCGCCCCTTTTTGTGGATAACTTACAAACTAATGTTCTAAATACCCACAACCTGCCCCAAGTTACCCACAAAAGGGGCGAACAATAAAAAGCTTTAAAAATTTTAAAAGAGATAAAAACTTTAGATTACTAGAACACTAACAATAGAAACAAAGCCTAACTTATTGTTTTTAGTTGGTTATTTACAATTTCTGTGAACAAACCTATTGATAAGAAAAAAACTATTATTCCTAAACCCGGTAAACAAAAGAATTCTTATCAAATTGAGCAAAACTTGAGCAATACATCAATTCCCAAATTTTTGTAATCATTATACGCACATTTTACATTTCATATATCTTACCCAATCTGCCATTATATTTTCCTGGAACAAGAAATATTAATTACTAGATAAAGGATGCAAACCAAATAACTCTCTATCAGAATCTCTTTTTAGATAACCAGCCATAATATTTTTTATTTCATCCATTTTATTTTCCTTTGTTGCTATATCAAGATAGTAAGCACCTACTAATATCTTTCTACGAGTATCTTTTTTTCGTTCGGAGCTTTTGATTCTGGCTTCGGTAGCATGAATGCGAGCATCAAGTTTTTCTCGTTGCTCTTTGAGACGCTGTAATCTGTGTGAGTGGCGTATAGCCATAGCATTATTAACCATATTTCGCTCCTTATTGAAAATAATATATGATGATGTTATAGTATACTAACCATAATATGTAGTCAATAATGATACTGCCAAAACCAATATTGATTTCTTAGGCAAGACAAGATAAAGTAGTCAAAAATTAACACGAGCGAAGCGAGTACATTACAAGCCCACCTGACGAATGAAGGACGCGCTTATATGTTGCTTCGCAACATGCGCTATGATAAATTATAGAAAACATAAAAATAAAATTTAAAAATCAACAAAAAACATTTTAAAAACGGTAAAAATTAAAAAATAATTACGCATTAATTGTAAAGACATTTTAATTTTTGACAAAATTAGTAAACAAAGTTGTGTAAATCAATATTCATTTTTTGCTTAGTGGTGCTTAAAAAATAATTTTTTT
>DYQJ01000210.1 GCA_020719345.1 Draconibacterium orientale
AATAAAAACCTCAAATTACTCAACGAGTTAGGTTTTGAGCCAAATACAATAAAGTGAGAGTAAAAAATAACCCTGCCAGCTGGACTGCTCGCGTTTTTTATTAGTAAAAAATCAAGATTTTGTGGTTTTGTCTTATTTTAACTAATTAAATATCAAGATAAAACTTTTTCAACCATTTCAAAAGTCTTCGACTATTTGAAAGGTTTTAAATCAGAACCCTGCCAGCATGAAAAAAAACGCTGGCAGGGTTGGAATAGTTTACAAATTTTAATTACTCAAGAATAAAAAAAGCCGCGATAATATGATTGGAGATAAAAATTCCGGAATCAGTTAAGATGATAGAATTATTTTGTTGAAACAAATATTTTTGCTGCTCAAATTGATGCACTTTTTTTGTAAAATCATTAAAGAAAGTAGCAGGAAAATTTGTTTTAATATAATCAATATTTGCTCCGAACTTTGTGCGTAAGGAGGTCATTATGTATTCATTATATTTTTTGTATTTGTCAATAATTTCGCATCGGGTAGATAACTTGTTATTATTTATTTGCTGACAATATTTTTTTATATCCGATATATTCCAACTTCGCGTACTGTAATTGTAAGAATGCGCCGAAGCTCCTATACCGAGATATTCTTTTTGGCGCCAATAGTTAGAATTATGAAGAGAATAATAATTAGCCAATGCAAAATTAGATATTTCGTAATGTTCAAAATTATGTTCGCGGCTCTGTTGTATCAATATTTTCAACATTTCTATTGTTGTATCTTCGGCTGCTAATTTTAGTTTCTTCGTTTTCAATAATTTATAAAAAGCAGTATTTTTTTCTATAGTAAGATTGTAAGCTGAGATGTGTTGGACATTTAATTTAAAAGCTTTGTCTAAATCGGTCTCCCATTGTTTAATTGTTTGATTATCAATGCAGTAAATAAGGTCAATAGAAATATTGTCAAATCCTGTATTCTGACACATTTCTACGGCTTTGATGGCTTGGTCGGCGTTGTGACGTCTTTGCATAAGTCTTAAATATTCATCTTCAAAAGATTGTATGCCAAGACTTAGTCGGTTTACTTTTGTATCTTTTTTTATCAGGGAGATAAATTCTAACTTGCAGTCATCCGGATTAATTTCTAATGTTATTTCTACTTCGGGATTAATATTATAATTATTATAAATAAGGTTCAATAAATCAGTTAATTGTTCTATTGTCAGCAATGAAGGAGTTCCGCCTCCGATATAAATAGTATCTATTTGATTATCAATAATATTGTTTTTTCTCAGAATCAGTTCTTTTTTTAAGCACTCAACATATTGCGGTATTTCTCCAATATTTGTGATAGAATAAAAATCACAATATCCACATTTAGAGAGACAAAACGGTATATGTATGTAAATTCCTGCCATCTAATTTTTTGTTTTTTTCACCCATATCGCCCACATGACAAAAATAAAAAAGTAAACAATATACTTAAAAATAAGATGATGATTAATTTCCATATATTGTGGATAGTTCTCATTAGTAATAACTAATGCTACAATTCTGAGGACATTTAATATGCTAATGACCATTATTCCGAATGGAATGAACCATATTTTGTGTTTATTTTCTCCGGGGAAGGCAATAATAAAACCTACGAACATACCGAGAGGATTTCTGCCAAGACAACCTCTGTCTAAATGCACAAATACTCCGTTTACCACTCGGATAATCTTTCCGTAAACATCTATTTCATAGGAGAATAGATTTAATAATATTTTAGATAAAAAAAGTTGAATATTAGTAAGATTAAAAGTTATTTCTTCATATAAGAAATCAAAAATATAATAATCTCTTAGAAATTCATAAAAAATAGTCCACAATAAAAAAACAATAGCTCCGTTTATAACCAATCGGAGCATCTTGTTTATTTTCTTGTATTTGTTTATATAATCTTTTATTGAGGTTTGCCGCATAATAAGTAGATTACGAATTTTAAATTATTTTAGTCTTCTTTTTCTAATTGTACCATTTTATCTTCTATGTAATGCACGAGTTCAACAAAGTTATGGTCGCGTTTTATAGTTCGGTCTCTAAGAAAAGGCAAATTAACTTGAATATGCTCCATAAAATTGCTTGGTGCATTAGACATTATCAAGATGTCGTCTGCCAAATATACTGCTTCGGCAATATCATGTGTTACTAAAATAATTGTAGGTTTCATTTGCTCCCATATTTTTATTAAGAAGTCTTGCATTCGGAGACGCGTATTGGTATCTAACGCACCAAATGGCTCGTCCATCAGAATTATTTCGGGACTCACTAACAGACTACGTGCTATCGCTACACGTTGCAATTGTCCTCCGGAGAGGGTAGGATATTGTGCATATTTTTTCTCGTGTCCCTCCAGACCAACAATTTTCAACATTTCGCGTGCGCGGTCGTATCGTTCTTTTTTTTCTATGCCTTTGAATTGCAGTCCTATTGCTACATTGTCCAGCACGGTCATCCATGGGTATGACGAATATTGTTGAAAAACCATTCCTATTCTATCTTCGTCAGTTCGTAAACGGTCTTTCAAGAATATTTTTCCATTAGTTGGTTTTTGGAGTCCAGCTATATATCTCAATATAGTAGATTTTCCACAGCCGGATGGTCCGAGGATGACGACAAATTGTCCTGTATCGAGTTTGTCTTCTACCAAAAATTCCAAATCTTTTATAACAAAAGTTTTGCCACCGTCATAAGATTGTTGTATATTTTCAAGCTTAATGATATTAGGCAACGCGGTATCAATAAATTTTACGCTCATATCTATCTTGTAACTTTTTTGTAAGGAAAAAGGAAATTATCTAATTTAACGAAAATAAAATCTTGCACGATGCCTATAAAAATAATTAATATTAACAAAGCAAAGAGCATATCTGTTTGCATACGTTGAGAATAGTAAATTATCGTTCCTATGCCGTAGGTCTTGTTATATAATTCGGCTATAATAATATAAGTCCAGGAAATAGCAGTAAGAACACGAATGTCGTCTATTAGCTTGGAGGCAACATGAGGCCAGTAAACATATCTTATTTGTTGCCACTTTGTCGCACCTAAGGTGTAAGCAGTTTGTATATAAACTCTTTCTACCTCTGTTATTCTCTGTACCACTACGGGTAACAGATAAACTATAATACCGAAGGCGAGAAACTCTACTTTCATGTGAGTATTCATTCCAAACCAGACCGCAAACAATCCGGTAATTGCATTTAACGGGATAAACCTAATGGTCGTTACCCAACGATATAACAAAGCTTTAAAGAATGGCACTAATCCTATCAAATAGCCAAAAATAATAGAAACTATTATGGCGATTAAATAGCCGGAGATGTTGATAAACAATGAATAAGCAGTGTGTGTGAGTAGTTCAAACTTCTTAAAAAGAACTCCATACGAAGTAAGCACATGAATAGGAAAAGGTAAAATTCCATGACTAACCAACCAGCCATCTTCTTTTGATTCTACTTTTACGTATATTTCTATTTCTAAACTATCCGCATTTCTTTGTCCGGTGGCAAAAAATTGTTCATACGCGGTGGTGTTAAGAGTATCAGGAAAAGTTACTTCTGCTTGATATTCGGCGGCGCTGTCTTTGAATAAAAACTTGTAAGTAGTATTTTCTACATCTATCAACGTGTTGTCTCCGTTAAACTCTTCTGAGAATGACAAGTCGTTAGTCCACTGATAAACAGGAGCAGTTCCGTTTATAGTTCGGAAACTTAGATGAGTTTGGCGGACGGGATATGTAGTTATTCCCCATATTAAAATAATCAGTACCAAACCCAGAATTTCTATTAAAAAAGAATCCCGTTTGGAAATATTTTCACCTATAATAAAAACTCGTTTCATATTTTTAGATTAAAATTATTATGTTTCAAATATAAAAAAAATATTTTTAAAAGAAAAATTATTTTGGTAAAAATAATTTTTCGTCGGTTGCAGTTAGAGTTGCGATGCTTTTCTTTTCGGTGCTGACTCCAAGTTCTTCCATCTTTTTTATTTCCGGCAGGATACGAGTTTCCCACGAGGCGACGGTCTGATTATACGATTTTGTGAGCATATTAATATTATTTCCTATTTTTTGCAGATGTTCGCTGAGGACAACGAGCCGTTGATACGCTTCTTTTGACTGTTGTAAAATTTTAACTGTATTTTCGGTTGCCTGATGCTGTTTCCAGCTAAAAGCTACGGTTTGCAATAAAGTTATTAAAGTAGTTGGAGTAGCAAAAACTATCCTGTTTTGAATTGCTTCTTGCAAAAGATTGATATTTAATGACATGGCAGCAGATAATGCGGGTTCTACTTCTATATATAAGACGACAAAATCTATGCTGTTGTCAAACTGTGACCAGTATTGTTTGCTGCTAAGCTGGGTAACATGCGTCAATACCGCTTTATAATGTGCGAGTAAAAAATTTTTCCTTAATTCGTCGTCTTCCGTTTCTATGGAGTCTAAGTAAGCTGCCAACGGAACTTTGGAGTCAATGACTATTTTCTTTTTGTCCGGCAGATTGACTATCATATCGGGTCTCATCCTTCCGTCTTCGGTATTTACATTAACTTGTTCTTCAAAATCACAATATTGTGACATACCCGAAAATTCTACTATCCTTCTCAAGCCAATTTCTCCCCAACGTCCTCTGACTCGTGGCGCTTTGAGTGCGGTCACTAAGGCGTGTGTTTCTTTGGTTAGCGTCTGTTGATTTTTATTTAGCATTTCTATGTAAGAAATAATGCTTCCAAAAGTCTGAAAACTTTGATTATTCAGATTTTTTATTAGGTCTTCTTGTTTTTCTATGGTTTCTTTTACCGGTTTGAGAATAAGCTCTAAGTGGTCTGATTGATTTTTCATTCCTGTTTCGGAGCGGCTGGCATAATGTTCCAATGTTTGCTTGGCGAGTTGCAAAAAGATGTCATTATTATTTTTTATGGCATTTGTGCTGACTGCCTCGATGGAACTTTTAATACGTTTCTCCATTTCATCTTGATTTTCAATAAGTTTCCGTAGTTCTGTCTCGGCGATTATTCGTTTTTCTGTCTCCAGATTCATCTCGGTTAGATTGTTAATCATAAGGGACTTGAATCGTGTTTGTTGCCACAAATAGCATAGTATTGCTCCTATAATAATTCCGATTATCAAAAAAATTATCTCCATTTTTTAAATTTTAAAATTTGACTAATTGTTTAATATCCAATTTAAGGCATCTTCTTAATTGTCAAATATTTGTATGTTCATTGATTTATTGTTGTCTTCGTCTAACGTTTGTGCGATTCCGAGTTCGGCTATCAATTCGGTGGGCATCAGGATAGCTTGTTTTTGGCATATCTTTTTTTCATGCGAGGTTATTTCTTTGTCTATCCAATTTTGCAGCTCCGGTGTTATGGGAAAATCAAATTCTTTCATGTCAAAAAGCACAAATTTAGGCGTGTATTTTAGTAAGTATTTTAAATATGCCATAAATTGTTCTTTAAAGTTGTCTGCTGTCATTTTTTTTGTCAGTGCAGTCCAACGAACTATGAATAAGAAATTATTAGCTTTAAAATCAATTATTTGTAAATTATGCTCGTGTATTATCATTGTGTTAAGTATTAAGTGTTAAATATTAAATATTAAAAATATTATAATCTTTATTTATTTTTTCTATAAATATCTCTAAATCTTGACTATTTGTGTGCGTGATGAATATTTGTCCGAAGCTATCTTCTGCGGCTTTTTCAATAATTTTTTGTGTTCGCTGATGGTCTAATTTATCAAAAAAGTCGTCTAATAGTAGGAGAGGTTTTATTTTTGTTATAGTTTTAATATAGTCAAATTGTGCGAACTTAATTGCAAGTAAAAAAGTCTTTTGTTGTCCTTGTGAGCCGTTTTTTCGCAAGCTGTGTCCGCTAATTTTAAAAATCATATCATCTTTATGAACTCCGCAAGAGGTGTAAGTAAGTCTCAAATCTTTGTCTATATTGTTTGTTATCAATGTATTGAAGTCGTTATCTTGCAATTGGGAGTCATAAATTAGTTCTACATTTTCTTTATTGTCGGCAATAAAGTTATAATAATTTTTGAAAATAGGCAAGAAATTGTCAATAAATTTTTTCCTTTTTTGAAAAATAATATTTCCAGTCTCTACGAGTTGCATATCCCACACTTCTAAGCTGAGACGGTCTACAAATCTTTTTTCGTAGAAGTTTTTAAGTAGCGTATTTCGTTGAAGTAAAATTCGTTTGTATTTAATCAAGTTTTCTAAGTAATTTTTATCAAATTGTGCGATGATACCGTCAAGTAATTTTCTTCGCTCTTCGCTGGACTCGTAAATAACAGAGGTGTCGTTGGGGGTTATCATCACCACAGGAAAGAGTCCTATGTGTTCAGAAAATTTCTCATATTCTTTTTTATTCCGTTTGAATATTTTTGTCTTGTTGCGTTTCATGGCACAATAGATGTCCTCGTCATTCTCGTTCTTCATGAATTCGCCTTGGATGACAAAAAAATCTTCATCATATTTAATATTTTGACTATCTACATGATTAAAATAGCTTTTTGTGAACGACAAATAATAAATACTGTCCAACAGATTAGTTTTTCCCACTCCGTTAAGTCCGATGAAGCAATTTATCTTAGAAGAAAAATTAAATTCTATATTGCTAAAATTCTTAAAATTAACTAATGACAATTTTTTTAATATCATAATTTATGATTCATTTTTATTGCGTTATAAAAGCAGGCAAATTCTAAGATTTTTTGTAATTAAAACTTTGCCAAAGTTGAAAACTTTGGCAAAGTTGCCGTTTATAGTATAAAATTGTCAATTATTCTTTTCACTTCGCTTTCTTCTAATTCTAAATCTTCAGATATTTCATTAACTGACATGCCTTTGTTATGACGCTTTAATATCATATTAACTATTTTTTGCTCTTTTTCTTTAGCTTTTTGCTCGGCAGCTTCTTTCTGTTGTCGTTCTTCTTTAGCTTTTTGTTCGGCAACTTCTTTTAGTTGTCGTTCTTCTTTAGCTTTT
>DYQJ01000211.1 GCA_020719345.1 Draconibacterium orientale
TCTGCGTGAAATATTTGATTATCAATTTCTCGCAGAGTTTCGCAAAGTTATTCGCAAAATTTCGCAGAGAAAAAAGTGTCAACTACTTTTAAGCTATTATGAAACATGCCCTATTTAGCACCTAAATTTATTGATAATCAATATATTAATAGGTGCTAAATAGTTACTTAAAATTTAGAAAAGTATATCTTAACTTCCGTTAAACTATAAGTTGGGTTTTTATAATGGTTTTGAATTTACGTAAAATTGAAATTATTTTATATAAATCTTCTTTATCGGTACAATTGAAGACATTGCTTACTGCAAAATTTTTATTTTCTAATACCATAAAATACCAGTTTCTTCCAATAATATAAGCACCATAAAGAGGTTTATTGTTTTTGTTTTTTTCATGAGCTGCAAGCATTGCAAGTAGAACTTGTGCTACGGGGTCATCGTTATATTTTTTGGCTCGTTTGTATTCGTGAAAACAAAAATATGGACGCTTGATGTATTCCAATACACCTTGTGCTATCATTAAATCTACTATTACATTTATTTTGTGTCCTTGTACTTCGGCAGCAATTGGACGTTCGTAATATACTCTAAAATGTTCATCGTAACCATAGTCTGCATAGCCAATAATATACGATAAATAGTTCATTTTCAAATCTTCTTCGTTCCATGATTCTATTTCGTATTCGGCTTTTTTCCTGAGTTTTTCAAGATTTTTCAAATCTACCTCGCTTAAATCTTCTTCTGCTGATATCCAATCGCTTAATAATGGCATTTGTTCCGAATATAATTTCTTTAAACCAAAGGTGTCCATCACCATACCTTCGTTCCATTGTATTTTTTTCTTAGCCATAGTATTTTATTTTTCTACAAATATAAAAAAATTATTTGAATAATTTGATTAAATTGTTTTTTTGTTAATCAATAAAAACTTATATGACCTTATAATTCTTATATGGTTCAAAATTTTGTCCAAATAAGAATTAAACTGAACGAGTCCCTAAAAAAAAACCTGTCTCATAAAAAGACAGGTTTTAACTCAAAATGAAACATACAAGAAAAACAATGAAAAAAACAAAAACAATTTTTATGTAAAAACAACAGTATAACCTACTTGTTCAAAAGGCACGTCAACAATATCCGAGTATTCGTTACCGGTCTCCTGCATATCTTCGTCATCTTCCGGATAATACCATTTTACAGTTATGTTGTACCCTTTGTGGTATATTTTTTCAAATTTATATAGTATATCCAAAATTATCTTAGACGAAGCAGTATTAAAATAATCTAATTTCAATATGAGAATGGTCTCTTTACAAGGCGTCTTCATATAATTATCTATCCAATCGTTCACTCGCTGATAAAATAAAGCAACATTCGGCGGAAACGATTTCCCTTCTATTATCATCTTGCCATCTTTGTGATTGAAATCTATTTTCGGGGTATCTAAGGTAGCGGGTATATCTAATTTTTTTATTACGTTTTCCATCACTGCTATATTCATAAAATTAATAATTTTGATAATTGATACAAAAGTAAAATATATTTGTCGTAAATAAAAATATATTTTAATTATTGTAAATTTTATTTAGACAAAAAGATAAAATTTACTCACTACAATACTAATTGCAATTTTTGTGCCAATAAATAATATGAAAATTAACTAATTTTCTATATTGTCTTCTTGTCTCCATTCAACAAAAGAAGTGGACGTTTCATATAATCGTATGGAGTGTAATTTTACATTATCCGGTAACTTAGGTTTTAGAATTTCTGCAAATTCTATGACCATATTTTCTGCGGTAGGTTGATAATCTTTTGCTTGTTGCAGCTCTGTGGCGGGGTTGTTTATCAATAAATTTTTGTGTGGCGAATTTTTATTAACGGCAAGTGCATGGTCATGTGTGCTTATAATATGTTGATTTACTATATGTTTTAACTCTCCGAAGTCCATGACCATTCCATTTTTAGGATTTTGCAGGTCATCAATGGGCGTTCCTATTATTGTCACCAACATTTTATAAGAATGCCCATGTATATTTTTACATTTACCATCATAATTCCATAAGAGATGTGCCATCTCAAAATTAAATTCCTTAGTTATTCGTATTTGTTGTAACTTCATTGTCCTTATTTTTCTTCTATTAATTTTGTCTCTTTCGCATTTAGCACTTCTTTTGTTAGGTCGTCATAAATATAAGTTATGACATAACAATTTTGACGATTCCATACATTGTTAAAATTAAGCGTAAAGGTCTCTATGTATTCTGTATCTTTTATTAGTTCTGTGTTTTTCAGGTCTTCTCCCCATATTGTTGCGGTGTAGGAGTCGCGAAAAACATGACGGTGCAAATAATCTTCTATCTCTATTCCACTGCTGTCCTGCTTGCTTACTATTTTATCTTCTATTAAATAGACACATATTTTTAATTTGTTGGTTATATCTTCGGTAGTTTTGTATTTTACGGTCGTAGTAATAACATTTTCCTTCTCGGAGTGCGTCATTTGGATATCAATATTAGGGGTAATTTCTATCAAATTTTCTATATCAGTAGCCCAACCTTCATTAGATTTCAAATTATTTTTATCTAACGAATTAACTACCCCGATAGGTATTCCACTGATTCCAAAACTTTTGTACATGTCTGTACCTTCGGCGGTCAAAAAGTTGTAAGTGTACGTACCTTGCGGGTATGCGAGAATTCCTGCATGTATAGAAATAGGAATTAACTGTTCTTTGTAGATTGCCGAAAGTTCTTTGACCGTTTTATGTGCTTTCGGACAGTTCGGACATTTATGTCCGGTAAATTCAATTAACAAGACACTGCGTTCTATGACGTCTGGGTTTTGTGTGGTGTCGGGTGCCTCCGCTTTTTCAGCATAAAAAACTCCTTCAGTAGTGATTATGTCACACGCAAAAAAGAAGACGGAGATAAAAACAAACAAGAACAAGTACTTTGAGTTCATATTATTAGAATTTTTATTAAAAAGAAATGTTAATAGCAACAGGACAATGGTCAGAGTGAACTACATCAGGGAGGATCCATGCGTCACTTAGCTTTTCGCGTAGTGAGGTAGTGATGATGTTGTAATCAATTCGCCATCCTTTGTTGGTTTTTCGTGCGGCTGTGACGAAGCTCCACCACGAATAATTGTTCGGCAAATTATTAAATTCTCTAAATGTATCAATATATCCATCATCAATAAAATTCTTAAACCATTCTCTTTCTTCGGGAAGAAATCCTGATGTTTTTTGTTGTTGTTCGGGATTGTGGATGTCTATCCATAGTCGGCAAATGTTATAATCTCCGCTAATGATTAAATTAGGTCTGGTTTTTCTAAGTTCGTTGACATACAAGTGGAAGTCTGTAAGCCATTGCATTTTAAACCCTTGTCTATCCGGATTTGTGCCGGAGGGATGATATACCGAGACAACGGAGATATCTCCAAAGTCGGCTCTAATAAATCGTCCTTCGTCGTCGTATTTTTCTATATTCATACCTTTTACCACGTTGTTGGGTGTGAATTTAGTTATAATTCCCACTCCGCTGTATCCTCGTTTCTTAGCCGAGAACCAGTAAGCTTTATATCCTAATTCGTCAAGCTCTTTAGTTGGTATTTGTTCGGGCTGAGCTTTAGTTTCTTGAATACATACAATATCCGGTGCCTCGGCTCGGAGCCAACCGATGAAGTCTTTGCTCATGGCAGAGCGTATTCCGTTCAAATTGTAAGAGATTATTTTTTTCATAAAAGAAATAATTGTTAAAAATTTGTTACATAAAAATAATCGTCATAAATAATGACCCAGTTATCTTTATAAAAGACGATAAAATTGACTATATTATTTTTTTCGTACAGCTCTAATAGCTTGTCAGAGGCATTTTGCGGGAGATTTTCATAGGCAAAACCGTTAGTTCCAAAGAATATTATCCAGCCGTCGTCAGTTAGTACGAATTTTCGCAGTAATTTATGTTGATTATTAAGCATCTCCAATTTTTTCTTGGCTTTTTCGGGAATGTTGTTTGCGGCATAACCGGAGTACCCAAAAAGAATTAGCCATTTATTTTCGGAGAAAATTGTTACATCATTTATTTTTTTGCCATCTTTGTTTATCTTCTTTAATAGCGTCACGATATTTTCTTCTAATTTGTAAGAGAAGTATGCGTTGTTATCTGACAAGATGAGCCAGCTGTCGTTATATATTTCTATATCTTTGAGCTGTTTTTTGTCGGCATTCATAATTTTGAGCCGATTAGCGATGCTGGTGTCCATGTCGTTGAACGAATATCCGATGTCGCCGTAGAATATGACCCAGTCTCCTGATTGATTGAAGTTTAGAGAGTTGATTTTTATTTTATTCTCTTTAACGTACTCTAATTCTTCTTTTAGTTTGACGAGCTTCGTTGTCATGTCTTGCGAAAAGATAGCATGCGAAAAACAAAGTAATAACCACGTGAAGCATAAATTTTTCATAATCTTAAAATTAAGTTATTTTTTCTATCCGTATTTTTTATATCCATACTCGTTTTGCATTCACTTCTTCTTTTTTACGGATTGCCTTCTCCAAGTCAATGTTCATTATATTGGCGAGGTCAATGAAGTAGTTAAAAACGTCGGCAAATTCTTCTTCCATCTCAAATCTATTATGTTTTGCCTTTTCGGTGTACAGTCCCATCTCGTTTCGTATCGCCTTAGCGAGTTCCCCTACTTCCTCCATGAAAAGAAGAAAAATTTCAAGATGATTGTTCTTGTTCCAGCCACGTTCTATACCTATATTTTTAATGTATGACTGAAAATCTGCCAGTGTAGGATTTTCTTTTAGTTCTATCATCTTTGTAGTTATTGACAATTGTTTATGAGTAAAGTTGCAAAAAACAAAAAAAATTATGACATTCTGAGTAACATATTCATCTCGTTGGTCAGATTCAGACGTGCTATTGGCTCATATTTAAGTCTATTTTCCTGTAGATGATAAATATAAGTGCTTTTGAGTAATTTTTTTAGAAATTTTAGTCGTCCGGCATGATAACGAGCGTCACTTAATAGGTGGTATTCTTTACGAATCTTTTGCGTATAATCTAAGTACTTGTCCACATCGGCGGCAAATATAATAATGTCGCTGTCTAAGAACAGACGTAAGTCGTAAGGGTCACTGCTTTTAAAGATGTCTAAAAACGCGGTTCGTATAATGTACTTATAAATGTCCTTATATTTTTCGCGGTCGTAATCTATCTTCTTCAAAAAATCTTTAGCACAATTTGCGCTAAGCTCTTCATTGTTGGTATAAACAAAATTGTACACAAAATCATGAAACCAGACTGAAAAATATATCATATCTAAATCTACTATTTTGTCGGCATGTTCTTCAATGAAATTAAACATTGTTTGCAAATGTTCAAAATTGTGATGATGACGACTTTCGCTTTGATAATTTTCGCATAAAGATTTGAAACTATCTTTAATAATTATCTCATCATTGGTGTACCTTCGCAATAAATTAGTCCATTTTACTTCTAAATTATTAATTATATCATTCATAAAATTATTAGTTGTAATTTATACCTTTTTTATTAAAATATTTACATCTTTGTGAGTAAATATTTCGTTACAAATATAGTAAATTTTCTTATTTTCAAAAAATAAAGCTAAAAAAATATAAAAAATGACAAAATTAACACATTTAAACAACAGCGGACAAGCAAATATGGTGGACATAACAGATAAAACCGAGCAAATACGGACAGCGGAGGCAAGCGGAAGAATAATATTAACAGACGCTACGGTCACGCTAATAAAAGAAAATCTGATGCGCAAAGGAGACGTACTCAGAATAGCCGAAATCGCAGCCATTCAAGCAGCAAAACGGACACCCGAATTGATACCTTTGTGTCATAATATCTTGATTAATAAAGTAGATGTAACAGCCGAATTGTCTGAAAAAGAAGTTACTATAACAGCAAAAGTCAAGTGCATAGGAAGAACAGGAGTAGAGATGGAGGCATTGACGGCAGTCAGTGTAGGATTATTAACTATTTATGATATGTGCAAAGCAGTAGATAAGAACATGATAATAACAGATATTTTTTTAAAAGAGAAAATAAAAAAAGACATAATTTGATACCATGAAAAATTATAGGAAGAATATTATTGGGCTAAGCTTAATATTTTTGTCGTTAATATTTATTTTCTTTCTCGTCTTTAAAAAAACAGATGTAGAAGATAATTTAACAACTATAACCGTAGCGGCAGCATCGGATTTGAGATTTTGTATGGACGAACTGAAAATTGAATTTATGAAACAGCATAATAATATCGCTGTAGATGTTATCTATGGTTCTTCCGGAAATTTGTGTCAGCAATTGCAAAACGATGCTCCTTTTGACATCTTTTTTTCGGCAGACATATCTTATGCTAAATTACTTGACAGCTTACAATTGACAACTTACTCGCCCAAGTTATATGCCCAAGGATATTTAGTTTTATGGGGACGAAATTTAGAGTCAAATAATTTTATTGATATATTAAAAGATAAAAATATCAGACATGTAGCCATTGCTAATCCACGTCATGCCCCGTATGGAAGACGAGCTGTAGAATTTTTAGAGTATTATAATTTGTATTCTGAACTCAAAGATAAAATCATCGAGGGCGAGAATATCTCGCAGGCTGCGCAATTTGTCGTAAGTGGAAATGCTGAAGTGGGGATTATTGCCTTATCAATAGCGCGCTCTCAAGAAATGCTGGCTCAGGGCAAATATATTTTGTTAGACACAAACTCTTATTCTAAATTGGAACAAACTTTTGTGATAATGAAAAAATCTGAAACAAAAAACGGGGTCAACGAGTTTATTAAATTTATTGAAAGTCCGGATGCTAAGCTTATTTTTGACAAATATTTCTTACCTTGACAACTTTTGTATAAAACAACCCGGCTCCCCGTATAAAGTTGGACAAATTTTTCACCAGATAGAAACATAAAAGAGCCGATGTGTCCATGTGAT
>DYQJ01000212.1 GCA_020719345.1 Draconibacterium orientale
CACAGAAACACAAGTGAGAGTCTATCCACTGTTTATTACTATTAACGAATAATTTATTTTATAAATATTCAAAAAAAAATTGATGACTTATTTTGTCTTAACTTAGCCTAATTTATTCATAAAATTGCATAAATAGATAAAAATAAAAGTATTATAAAAATTTTCTTTTTCTTTGATTCCTTTCATATCTTTGTGGTTAAAAATAAGTTAGCATATTTTATGAATTATTGAGGTTAGGTTTGATAAGTATAATAGATGGCAATTAAAACCTTCCAACAAAATATATGAGTAGCGATTTTACGCCAATACGCACTCGGACGCATGCGCATGGACATTTGCGTAATATACAAAACCATTAAATATCCGATAGAAATAAAGTTGTACTATGGAAATAAAACTTGTAATGAAGGATTACAACAACTTGCACAATACAATGGACACTCTTAACGAAACCATAGGTTAGCTCGTGATTTTTGACTGACGAAAATTAAGTTATCAATTGTTTCGGAAAATCAATATTATAATGTAAACCCCGACTCTCTCTACGCCGTTTAGCAGTCTTTAATATTACATAACCGATGCTGATAGCGTTACGAAGTTCACATATTTTAACGGACACCGTTGAACAGTCAAATAACATTTCTGTCTCTTTAAATAATAATTCTAATCTGTCAAATGCACGTTTGATTCGCAAATTTGAGCGAACTATTCCGACATAATTAGTCATTATTTGCTGCAACTCTTTAAATTCTTGAGTTATTAGTATCATCTCTTCGGGTAATGAAGTGCCTTCATCATTCCAATCAGGTATTTTTTCATTATAATTTATTTCTTTAAAAATATTTGTGGACAGCTCGGCAGAGCGGTGTGCAAATACCACTGCTTCCAGCAAAGAATTTGATGCCAGACGATTTGCGCCATGTAAGCCGGTGCAAGCGCATTCGCCGCCAGCAAATAAATTATTTATTGTTGTTTTGCCGTTGTTGTCCACTTTTATACCTCCACAAGTATAGTGTGCAGCCGGGACTACGGGAATATATTGTTTGGTTATATCTATATCAAGGGACAAACATTTTTCATAAATATTAGGAAAATGTGCTATCAGTTCATTTGAATTACAATGAGTTACGTCTAAATATACAAAGTCTTCGCCTCGTATTTTCATCTCGTTGTCTATTGCACGTGCTACAATATCGCGTGGTGCAAGACTGCCTCTTTTGTCGTATTTGTGCATAAATTCGTGTCCGTCTATTGTTTTGAGGATACCGCCGAAGCCACGCATCGCCTCGGTAATTAAAAATGAGGGACGTTCATTCGGATTATATAATGACGTTGGATGAAACTGCACAAATTCCATATTTTCTATTATAGCGCGCGCTCTGTGCGCCATTGCGATACCGTCTCCGGTTGCTATTGTCGGATTGGTCGTGATATGATATACATTTCCTATGCCGCCGGTTGCCATGTAAGTTATTTTCGCTAAAATAGTTTCTATATTATTGGTTTGCATATTCAGAGCATATACCCCAAAACAAATTATATCGGGCTGATGTTTTATAACTGTGTAACCTAAATGATGTTGAGTAATAATATCTATAGCGAAATGATATTCTAAAATTTCTATATTTTTATGCTTTTTTACGCACTCAATCAAAACGCGCTCAATTTCGTTACCCGTATTGTCTTTGTGATGCAATATTCTATGCTCGGAGTGACCGCCCTCTTTTGCGAGGTCATACTCGCCATTATTTTTTTTGTCAAACTCGGCGCCAATATCTATTAGCTCTTGAATCCTTGAAGGTGCCTCCCTTACAACAATTTTAACTATTTCTTCATCACACAATCCGGCTCCTGCTACGAGTGTGTCTTTTATGTGTTTTTCATAACTGTCGGGTTCATACGTGACGGATGCTATTCCGCCTTGTGCATATCTGGTATTAGTTTCTTCTATATTTGTCTTTGTTAAAATACACACTTTCCCGTAGTCAGCAACTTTTAGAGCATAACTCAAACCGGCTAATCCTGAGCCGATGACTAAAAAATCAACTTTCTTTTGCATAATAATTTTTTTCATTTACTTACTATAAATTTTTTAGAGAAGCTTTGTTTTTCTGTAACTAAGTTAATAATATAAACTCCTGCCGACAAATTTAAAGACTGAACTATGTATTTCTTTCCGAAAAAAATAGGATCCTCTTCTTTTATGATTTGTCCATTAATATTTAATATCGTTATCTCTTTTATTTTCATTTCTATAGGAAATGATATTTCAAGTGTTTCTTTAATAGGATTAGATACTATTTCTATATTAAATTCTTTCGCAGAAGTAAAAAATTCACTAATAAAACTTCCGCGAGTGATAATATTGTTCTCCATATCAAATATGATATTATCTATATAAAAATCTATTTCAAAGTTAAACTCTTGATAATTAGAAGTGTTGTTAAGTATCAACAAGCTGTCTTTTTTCCCTTTGATAAGAAGCGGCAACTTCAATTCAAAACAATCTACACTTGGATGTGAAGTCGTTTGTTTTACGATGACTTTTAAATTATTTTCCGCTTTTGTCCACAAAATTTCATAAATAGGATATCCTTCGCCAAAAATCCAATCATTGAAAAAATTATCATAATCATAATTGCTGACGTTTTTAAAATGTGCGATAAGGTCGTCTGTTAAAGCGAAGTTATAAGCAAGTTCTTTGTCATTGATGTAATTTTGAACGGCTTTAAAAAATAAGCTGTCTCCTATTTCTGACCTTAATAAATTTAGTACCATCGCGCCTTTAGAATACACCATTCTATAATTGAAGATAGAATAATGTTCGGTGGTATCATGTACATATACGGAGCCGTCATTTTGTGATGTTATCTCGGATATTCTATTTTGTTTCCATTGTTGCCACGTTATCTCGGTTGTCAGTTTTTTCTCTACCGTCAGACCATCAAGATATGTAGCAAAAGACTCATTTAGCCATATATCATGCCAGCTGCCGCATGTTATATAGTTTCCAAACCACTGATGAGCTAACTCATGTGCCATTAACGAGTGCGAGAAGTTATACATAAAACTCATGGTTTGATGCTCCATTCCACCACCGAAATTAAATTGTGCATGTCCGTATCTTTCAAACGGATAAGCACAGAAAATGGAGTCATAATATTGAAATGTTTGAGCTATCTTAGGCGTATTTTCTTTGGCATAATCTATTTTTTCCGGATAAACGTAATTAAGAACTTCTAAATTTTTATTCTGCATGCACACAAGAAAATCAGAATAAATAGAATAATTGGTTACGGCGAAAGCTATTAAATAAGGAGTGATTAAGTGCTTATGTTTCCAATGCGTGATTTTCTGCTCTTGATTTATCTCTTCTGATATCAATATTCCGTTGCTTGCCACATTATATTGCTTAGGCGCAACGATGTAAATATCAATAGAATCTATTTTGTCATTTAAAGTTTGTTTACAAGCCCACCAATCTTTTGCCCCCATTGGCTCGGACAGAGTCCAGATGATAGGAATATTGTCACCATGTTTGTCCTGTACGAAAGAACGGTTGCCGGTTGAAGACGGTTTACCTTGATAATAAATAGTGATATAATGTAAAGTATTTATTGCTAATATTTTAGTAAAATATATTATCAGATGGGCGTCAGCGTGGAGAAAATTAATTTCTTTGCTGTTATAAATAATAGAATCTACTTTCAATTCATTGGAGAGCTCCATGACAATATTATCTGTCTCACTTATTATCTGGAACATACTACCAACTTCACCTTTTATGTAATATATCGCAGGGTCTACAGTCCACCTTAAATTATGATATTTCAAATCGTAATTTGTATTATCATAATTTTGGGCGAGTGATAAATTAGCAAAAAAAAATAGAAACAATAATATATATAATTTCATTATAAGAAATATTTTAGTTTTACAAAAGTAAACAAAAAAGAATGTTAAACAAATATTCTTCGCTTTTTCTAAAATTTATGCCGAGACAAAAAGTTATTATTTTTTACTACTTTGTGGCTCGGCATATTGGTATACTATAAACGGAACTTTGCCAAAGTTGAAAAACTTTGGCAAAGTTTTAATTACTAAACAATTACATAAGAATAAAAGTTAAAATTATATCCGTTTTGAGTATAATTAAATAAAAATATAATTCTTTTTTATTTTTTCAATAAAACATCTGCTCCTTGTTCCCATACAATATCTACCGGGATAGATACTGCTTCTAATTTTGCAAGGTCAGTTTTCAAGTCTTCCTGAGTTACACATTTTTCTTTTATTAGTTTATCGGCATCAGCTTTACTGCCATCACCTTGAATAGTAATGATGATATTGGCAAGTCCGGCTACGGCTACTTTCATTTTTTCTAAGTTAATAGTATAAGTGCCTTTGGTATTTTTAGCAAATGCGCCTTGCTCAATGAAATAGTTAAATGTGATTAAATTAGCTTTACCATGCGAGCTTGCTCCTCCGAAACGAATAGACCTGAATATACCAGCTGCAAAAGTGACATAATTTTCCATCATATCGCCTTTATATTCTCCCATTTCGTTTAACTTTGTTACTAACCAAAGTCCTAAGATGTCAGCTTTTGCCTCTTCTACTGTTGAATATGTATTTTCTAATGCATCACGACAAGTTAATTTAGCATCTTTCAATGTATATTTAATTCCCAAACCATGTGCTACTTCGTGAAACATAACATTTCCAAAGAAGGCATCAAATTTAACATATTTACGTTGCTCTTCGTCAATTAAAGAATTTGCTATCGGCAATAAAATATTATCAAACTTAGCGCGCATAGAATTTTTTAGTTGCAATCTGCGACTGCCTTTTGCGGCTTGCACTTTCTCGTCATTAGGCAAATTGATGGCTATTGTTTTGCTACCGGCATTGCAATCACCTGCATAATATACAGCATCATAAGCGTTTAAATCGGAATCGGCGCCTGGGGTTTCCTTTTTGTAAGCATCGGCTACCGGCAATTGTTTTTGTAAATTAGGCAATAAAGAAGCATATTTTTCAAGCTTCTTGCTCCATTCTTTATCTTTTATCAAAATAAAAGACTCAAAAGCTGCTTTATAACCGTACAAAGCATCTTCATAATTTTCTATTGGACCAATTATAAAGTCTATGGTGTTAGTCTTCATCTCCATCCATGCTATATCACTTTGATAGAAATCGCTTTTTAACATGTCTACAGCACGAAGCTCCAAATATTTTTTCAGTCCAGCATCTTCAGCAAGTTCGGCTGCTTTTTTCAACAACTCGGAGACTTTTGTCAATTCGGTTTTAAATGCCTCATGATAAGGTACAGAAATTAATTTGCCATTAGCATCTCTTTTTATTATTGTGTATAATGAAGTCTTTGAGGAATCGGCTAATGCTTCAAATTCTTCTTTCTTCATATCTAACGGATAAAAATTTGCTCCTGCGGGCTTGTCTTTAAAACCATCTACAAAAGGTTTATTGTCATCTAATCGGTTCCATGGACCATAATTTATTTCAAATAGTCGTTTAGTTGCCTCGCATTTTATTGTATCGTACACAGCACTATAATTATCGCCAAAAGAGACTCGTTTGAATAAATCGTTCATTATATTTGCTGCCTCAAAGAGTATGGGTAACATCTGTTTTTCTTTTTCGGTCAGAACTGACAAATCGGTTGTCAATTCATAACTGACATACTTGTTTACTTCAATCTGATTTTTACTTAACATAGTAGAATCGTGTTTGTCCGAATTTTTACAGCTAAAAAACAACACAGGTGACAATATTAGTGACAACATTATCAGAAAAAAATTACCATTAAACAATGCTCGTTTCATACAAAAATATTATTTTTTATTTATTTATAATTGTAGCCGCAAAGTTAATTTTTTCTTTTTAAATAAGATAAAAAAAAAAGAAAAAAAATTTTTCTTTTTTTTGAAAAAAATATCAAAAAAATTTTGTTAATAAAAATAAAGTTTTTATATTTGCATCGCCTTTCAAAAGGAATAATAAGTCTTCTGAAAAGTAACAAGACTTCTTTTTTGAAAGTAAAAAATTCGGTCGTGAATTTTTAAATTATACATATAAGTTTGGCCAGTGGTGTAATGGTAACACTCCAGATTTTGGTTCTGTCATTCTTGGTTCGACTCCAGGCTGGCCAACAAAAAGCCCTAATTTCTTAATTAGGGCTTTTTTATTTGTCAAAGAATTAAAAAAATTATCAGTAAGTAAATTATAAATTAAGAATTATAATTTGGCTTTTACTTGAATATCAAGTAGTTGTAAATTATAAATTCCGAAGTTATTTTTTTAAATTTTACTAATTAGTCAAAAAGACGCAAAGTTAAAATAATAAATCATTTGTGCAATAATTTTATGCGGTACTAAATTATGACAAAACAAGCTAATTTATGTCTTGAATATCAACAAATAGAAGATATACTACCAAAGAAAAATAAACAGCTTTTTTTGCAAAAGCTGTCCAGTCATACTGGTAGTAAAAATCCTTATAAACGTTTTCTTGGGTCACCTTTAAGATATGCCGGTGGAAAAAGTTTAGCGGTAGGGTTGATTTTACAACAAATACCGGAGGATACAAAATTAGTTATTTCTCCATTACTGGGCGGAGCGTCAGTAGAAATAGCATGTTCTACAGGAGCAGGTATGCATGTCATCGGATATGACATTTTTGATATTCTGGTTAATTACTGGCAGATACAGATAGAAAATCCGGAAGAACTCGCCAATGGTTTATCTAAATTTGAGGCAACCAATGAAGAATTTAAAAAAGTTAAAGAACGGCTGAAATTACATTGGGAGAAGAAAAAACGGATAGAAAATAAAACGGAACTTGCCGCATACTACTATTACAATCATAATACTTCCTACGGTCCCGGTTTTTTAAGCTGGCCCTCTTGATTTAATTCGTAAATTTATTAAGTATTTCACTGGCTACTTTTTTCCAAATAAA
>DYQJ01000401.1 GCA_020719345.1 Draconibacterium orientale
AATAAAAGAAATTTTTCTTTACAAAAGATTACGTTTCAGATTGAAGAAACAAATCAACACCCATTTATACCCATGTTTCCATGTGATTCTATCGGTAAAACATCTATTTTCATTTCAAATGTATACAAAGTTGTAAATCAAAAAACAGCTATAGATTATATCCATTTCGATTATAAATTTGTGTATAAAAGTGTTAGAGATACTCCACAGATTGCGGAAAGAAGAATAATACACAGACCGATACATTCGAAGGGAGTGTTGTATTTTTACGATTATAACTTTCCCTTTATCCCTATTTTTTTTGATTATAATAAAGACTTCGACGATTACAGATTACTTTCGTTTATTCCATACAACGAGCAAATCTGGGAAAACGAAAAAGGCTTGGTTTTAACCGAACAACAAAAGCAAAATATAGGAATTATATCGAAGCAAGGACATATGATTAATTATCGTAATATTAACGAAATACCACGTAACGAAGAAAAATCGTATAGGGGCATTTTTGGAGACTACTACATTCTTTGGCAAAACGATAAAAGAGTGGTTTTAAGCAGAGAAAAAGAAGGGCTAAACGAGGTTTATCCCATTGAAATTATTAATCAAAGTATTCCGAGAGATTTATATCAACTCAAAGTTCAAATATTATTGGATGCATACAAAGTCGATAGTACCATTCAAACTAAATCCTATACTGTTTTTGATTTTGTAAATACCTTTTACCATCTTCCAGAGAACGAATATACAAGGGCTTTTATTAACATCTATTTTGATGTTTGTGAAATTGAACGTAGAAAAATGCAAGCGAATCTCGATTCAAAGTTATATTCAAGGCCAGAAATCGAATCGATATATAAAACTGCGTTAAAAAATATTGAATTAATTGGAGAGCAATATTTTAAAGAAGTTAGTGCGGGTAAAGATTTAGAAGGTTTAACAAAATGGAATTTATACGTCCAAAAAGAATTAGGAATCGATAATATAAAAATAAATGATAACTCCTTACATTAATAAATAGTGTTTGAAAGAAAACCATCTAAATATCTTATTATCATCTATTTATCTCAATATAGATGCTTGAATAATTTTAAAAATAGTTGCGGTAATATTTTGTATATTCATATAAATCATTAATTCTAACGGAACTTACTTTAAACTTTTCAGGTTTTATAGGCGATAGCTCAGAAAAAACTACTTTTTGTAGCTACAGAAGGCAAAAAAATTAGCAGCAAAGCCTTGTAAATCCTCGTTTTTTAAAAGTAAGTTCCGCTATATTATAACCACTTGAATTTCCACTAACACCTCCGCCACCACCGTGTAACCCACTGCCGTCTTCGTACATTCCAAAACCTCGCATTTCTTGGTTCTTTCTATTTTGTTTATTAATAAAATAGTCGGAAGTTTCATTAATTTTATATCCTCCTCCTGTAGCCATTCCTCCATCTGGGTCAATTT
>DYQJ01000213.1 GCA_020719345.1 Draconibacterium orientale
TAAAACTTACAGGAAAATAAAACTCATTTTTACAACAAAATAAACGTACCAGTTTTAAACAGCAGAAGGTATGTAAAAAATTTAATCTGTTCAACTTTGGCAAAGTAAAAAAAATGATATATGTTGCAAATAAATGTTTTGATATATGAACCTAATTATTTGATTAAGCGAGCTATTATGTCTATTGTAGCCGAGATAAATAATAATTTAATAATAGAAGAGGTTACTAATATCAATTCATTAAAAAATACGATAGCAGATAAATATCCTGACTACTTGATTATTAATTCATTACATCTAAATATTGAAATCTATAATGTAAAAATCATCCTCTTAGAACAAGATATATTATTACAAAATGCTGTTCCACAAAATGTGCTTATCTGTGATAGGATAAATATATCGGATACTAAGGATGTTATTTACAATAAATTAACAAATATTTTTGAAAAACATGACCTTAAAATCAATTCATCTAAATCCGATTATCTTTCCGCACGCGAAGTAGAAATAGTAGCGCTTGTAGCTCAGGGGAAGACCAATCAGGAGATAGCCGACCTACTTTTTCTTAGTCCGCACACAATTATAACACATCGGAAAAATATCACACGCAAACTCGGAATTAAAACAGTCTCTGGTCTGACGGTTTATGCAATATTAAATAATATTATCAGCATAAATAACTGACAATGATTTTTGTGGAAAATTAATTATCACGCAAAGACGCAGAGCAAATCAATATTTTAAAACTTTGCGTGAAAATCACAAATATTATTTAAGAACCAAATTTTTTAGTGAGCTGTATAAATAATTGAAATCTTTTAAGAGCATCTCCAACAAGGGCATCCCTTTTTGATATTTATTAAAATATCCCCGAAAGGAAGAATTTTTATTTTGCATATTAGTAGTTAAATAAAAGAGTTTTGAAACCGAAGTAAAAAATCAAGTTCTTGTTATTCAGCTGGTTAAAATTATGATAACGTGCTTCAATAGAAATATCTAAATATAAGTTCCATCTTTCCACAAGTGGATAGTTTGCTGTTAATTTTGCGGTAACAACTCTATTTAATATTCCTTGCGTGATGAAATTTCCTTCTTCTTGTATTCGTGTGTTATAAGATAGGTAAATATTGTGTCCATAGTTTGTATTTAAAGTATCTGTTCCAAATTCGGCATAATTAAAATAAGAAGTAAGATAAATATTTTTATAATTATATCTTAATAAAGCTGTTATCTCTCTAAAATTGGCGCCTAAGTGGTGTGCCAATGGTTGATAATAGTTTCCATAAGCGCGAATGGGATTTTCATGCGAATAAGTATATGGTCTGACGAGGTTAATTTCTATTTGTGCAAATAAGTTATTAATAAACAAAGTTTTATAAGATTTTAGTCCTGCTTGTATTCCATATTTGTTTCCCCACCAGCCATTTCGTTGTTTTAGTTGAGAAAGAATAAATTCATCTAAAATAAATTGTCCATATAATTGATGAAATTTAGTTATTTTAAGTTTTCCGCCGAATCCCATTATTACGTTGTCCGCTGTTCCGATAGCAAATTCTACGGGTCTTAGAAATATCATCGGATTAAGATAATTGACATCTAAACCTCGTTTTGCGCCGATGGAATCTATTGGTGCGGAGATTACAGTTTCAAAAAAGTATAAGTTAAGCCATTTAGCTGCGTTATAACTAATCAGATGCGATATAGCATATTTATTGTTGAGTGCTGCTGTTGTATTTTTGGCGTCGTCATCTTTTAATTTAGAAATCATATAAATATATTTTATTTTCCAGATATTTACATTTGATTTCAAATAAGGGTACGAATTGGCATTGTCGGAGAGCATCAGAGAATTTATGCCATCTCCGAAGAAATTTTTCCCTCGTCCTATCTCAAAATTAATATATTGTGCGGCAGCATAGTTTAAGTATCCGGTATTTGAAAGAAAAAAATTCATGTTGTAAAATTCAGAATTTATTTTGCCAAAATGCGGAATAATTTGGGTAGAATCTATAAATTCATTAAAATAATTTTCGTGTCGCATAAGAGATGCAAAAAAATCATACTGATAGGTCATCTTTTTCGTATAATTTCCGAGTATTGAGGCACCGTAGGAGTAGTTACTAATAAAATCATTATTCAACAAATCATACGCTACGACAGTTGTTTTGATAGGTTTTATTTCGCAACGATTAAATAAGTTGATTATTTTTTTCTGCTTAATAATAGAATAATTTAAGCTGTCATAATAATTTTTATCAATAATATATGGCTTTATATTCAGATGTTTATCAGTATAAATATTTTTTTGTTCATATCTATATTGTAAAAAATCGTTTAGCGGCAGATTATAGTTTTGCGCGTCTGCGTCTAAATATAATTTACAGACAAAAAATAATATTAAAATAATATTAGATATTAGTTGATGGTTCATAATATGGTATTCCTAAAAAAGTAATTAAAAGGTTATAAATTTTTATACTATAAACAGCAACTTGCCAAAGTTTAAAACTTTGGCAAGTTTAATATTGGATAGTCTATTTTTAAATTCCTTCAATAATTTGGTCTTGCGGATATTCTATGGAGAACTTTAGCGGGATAATTTTCTTTTCGCCGCTGTTTATTTTAAATTCCCAAGTCAATTTGTTGGTATTATCTTTTTTTAGTTCGTTAGTATCTTCTTTATATTTTGGCTCTAATAGTTCTACGACTATATCTTGATGACTTGAAATAGGAATTTGGTCGATGACTCGGATAGGATACGGACTTTTTTTATTGTTAGTAATGATAATATTATATTCATAAATTATTTTCTTCTTCTTATTAAATACTCCTTCAGATTTTTCGTATTGTTTTAAGAATTTATATTCTACTTTCATACTTTCGTCTACTCCGAGTGAGACATTAAATTCTTGTTCGGGAACTACCAGAGTTAGTGAGGATTTCGCCACAAAACTTCCGTCAAGGAATACATACGCTTCGCCTGGGAGCATCGGATATTCACTCTCATTTTTTATTTTAGCTTTTAAATAAGCATATTGAGATATCTTAGGAACGGTGGAATATTTGAATTCGGCGTCAAAATCTTTAACGAGTATGGTACATTTGTGAGCTTCACCTGTTGCGTATATAGAATTTTTGCTTGGGATGACAAATACTACGGAGCTGGCTCCTGTCTCAACTTTGGCTTCGGGTTTAAGAATAGGGGTAGCATCAAATGCTGCTTCTTCTAATTCGTCTTGTATTCTCATGTCCATTTTGGCTTTCTTTTTAAATCCGCCGGACGCAACTTTAGCTTGCTCCATTCTGTCCATTGAGTAAGATACAGAAGTATGCACGTAAAAATTTAGGTACCATGGTTTTAGTTCGGGTTCCGTTCCGCTAATATCTGCTTGTGCTGTAGATAGTTGCAATTTGACGTCGGTCCAGTCTTCGCCGGTTTTTTGTTTGATGAGAGCATTGTACTCTATTGTAGTTTTTTTAGTTTCCGTATTTACTCTCAGGTCGTAAATAGGTTGCCAATTAGGACCGTAAACAATGTAGCTTAGTTGCAATTGACATTCGGTATCTATAAGTGCTTGTAATTTTACGACTACTTGGTTGTTGATTTTTAGTTCGGGTTTGTCATATTTAGTGAGTTCAAAATCTGTTGCTGTAAGCTGCTCGTTTTTGGTTTCTTTTTCTTTGATTAATAATATTTTATCGGTGTCTATTTTTTCGTATCGTTGTTTAGTGAAGTCGAGTATCTTAGCCCATTTTTCTATGTCTAATTCAATGATTCGTTCTTTGTCTTCGGATTTGATAGTACGTTTAATAATTCCATCAACAAAAGCGGCATCTTTATCGAGGATTGCGATTTTATCTTCGATTGTTTTGATTTCAGTGAGCAGATTTTTTTTCTTAGTTAGCAGCATTTTTTTGTCGGAGTCTATTAGTTCTGAGACATATTTAGTTTCGAACTTAATATCTTGCAGTATCAGTTCGGCGTTCGCATTAACTTGTATGCTATTTTTTTCTATGCTGATAGGTAAGTTATCAAAAATTAGTGCGTGTTCTCCTGCCGCTAATTTAATATCAGCACGTCTTTTAATCATTGCTCGGTCTCGATAGACTGTCACCGAGTTAATAGTAGAGTTTAGTTTTTCCATTTTTAAGATTATTTATTTTTCAATCAAATCAAATCTTAATTCCATTGCGTCTTTGAGTCCTCTTCCTTCGTCGTACATATCTTCGTCAAATCCGGAGTACATCCACTTAATATGCACGTCTTTACCTTTATTTTTCAATTTTTCGAGCATGAGTAATATCTCGAAGACCATCTTATTGGAAGCCGAGCTAAGAATAGAATAATTAAATTCACACAGCAATGTGCCGGAGAAATTATCTTCATTAGCATTGATCCACTTTATTATCGGGGTATAAAAAACTACCGCATCTTCAGGAAAAGAAGGACCTTTTATAACTATTTCGGGTTTGTTCAAGTCCAAGATTATACTTGGGGTGTCTTCCGAAGCTTCCATTGCTACAATATTAATTTTATCTGTTTTCATCATCGAATTTTTTTGCAAAGTTAAATTATTTATAAAAATAAACAAATAAATATATAGTTTGTAAGAAATAAATTTTTAAAATCTTTCAAAGTTGTTATCATAATCGTCACCAAGTTTGTATTTTGTTGTTTTTTCGTTGTCTTTTTTTACTGTTTTGTGTGCTATATTTTTATTATTTTTCTTAGCGAATTTGGTTTTGTTTTGATGTCCGGTATTGAAGAAGCTTACTATTTCTTTAAGATTATCTGCTTGATTGGCAAGTTCTTCTGAGCTTGTAGCCAGTTCTTCTGATGCGGCGGCATTCTGTTGTGTTACCTGATTAAGCTGGTCTACTGCTGAATTAATTTGGTCTACTCCGGCATTTTGTTCTTTACTTGCGGCAGTGATTTCTTGAATTAAATTAGCGGTTTTTTCTATCTCAGGGACGATTTTATTAAGCATTTCTCCTGCGTCTTCAGATATTTCCACTCCGTTTCGGGAGAGATTATCTATTTCTTTAGATGCTTTGGAGCTTCTTTCGGCAAGTTTTCTTACTTCTGCAGCTACTACTGCAAAACCTTTACCATGTTCTCCAGCACGTGCGGCTTCTACTGCGGCATTTAGCGCTAAGATATTTGTTTGAAAAGCTATTTCATTAATTATTTTTATTTTTTCTGCGATAGTTTTCATGGCTACCACCGATTCTTGACTGGCTTTATTACCTTGTAAAATTCCTTCTGCAGCTCGCATGGCTATTTGCTGTGTTATTTGCGAATTTTCCGCATTTTGTCGTATATTAGCGCTCATCTCTTCCATAGACGAAGACACCTCTTCGGTTGAGCTTGCTTGATTGCTTGCACCTTGTGACATTTCTTGCGAAGTGAGTGCCATCTCTTGACTTGCGATGGAGATTGTTTCGGCGCCGTCAATTATTTGTGTTATAACATCTTTCATCTTATCTATTGTTCGTTGCAAAGATTTGGCAAGAGCTCCAACCTCGTCTTTTTGTGTCAATATGTCGTCATTAATTTTTACGGTCAAATTACCTAATGCGAGTTCATCGGCAATTTTTTGTATTTCTGACAAAGGACGTTTGACACTTGCGGTAATCAAAATGGTCACAAAAACCGCAATAACAATAGCAAATATCAACAGCGTAATAAATAAAAAATAAATTTGCGTGGACTCTTCTTTGGCATTGGTATCTAAATCGGCGGCTTTCTTTTCTGCAAAAGATGAAACTTTGTCAATTGAGATTAATGTTTCTTCGGCAAGAGCATTTCCAGATTCTCTTACCCGTATTTTGGCTTCTGCAACATTGGCACTATCAAGAGTTAAAGATAGTGCAATAGTAGTCTCTCTAAATTCTGTCCATTCTTTAAATTTCTTTTGCGAAGTTTCTATGTCTGTCTTGTCCCCTAAGAATCGTTCTTCTGCTAATTCAAAAGACTCGTCTATTATTTCTTCGTGTTTTTCAATTAGATTTTTGTACTTTTGAATATCTGCGACCGTAGTTGACATTGCTATATCCTTCATGTGTTTATGTATAGCGTTGACCGAGTTTTTTATTTTCCATAGAGTTGTAGAGACAGTATGTGGGTGTTTATAAAGTTTTGCGGTCAATCCGGAAAGTACATTCATTTCATATATTGATATTAAACTAATTGTCACAAAAATCAGCATCACGATAGTAAAACCTAATGCCAGCCGTCCTCCTATTTTAGTATTTTTTAACATATTGATATTTGCTTAAAGTTATTTTTACAAAATTATAATTTTTTTTCTTAATAACTAAAAAAAAGTTCTATTTTTTTTTCAAATATTGAAATATAAATTAAAAGTAAAATAACGTCTCGGTTGTGGCAGATAAGAATTGTACCAGCCCTCACTACCTATCCATTCTCTTCCTTGCCATTCTCCACCTTTGTTACCTGAGTTAGCTTGACGCAGACCTGGGTGAAAATATTTAGTATTCAAAATATTAATGATACTTATTCCTATTTTTAAATCTTTTACAAAGAAGTTATTGTACCAGAGATTTCCATTCATGACAAAATAAGCCGGGACATTTTTTAGTGGGTTTGTTTCTACGGTAATAACTTTTACACGGTACTGTGCGGTGATATTTACATTAAAATCTTTAGTGAGATACGAATTTAGTCCCAGATTTAGTTTATGAGTAGAAAGGTCACCGATAATTCCTTTTCCTGTATAGGTACCTTCTGCATTGAATTTGGTTTCTTCTTGTTTTAAAATCAATGAATAATAAGCCCATAGTTGTGTAGATTTGAACAAAGGTACTTCTATTTGCGAGTGCAAATCCAGACCGATGACTGTTCGTTCTCCTATATTTTTTGCTCCGCCGGTATAATTTATTGATAGCGTAAAATAATGGTGACTAAACACGCTATTTATTTTAT
>DYQJ01000214.1 GCA_020719345.1 Draconibacterium orientale
AAAATAAAATAAATAGCGTGTTTAGTCACCATTATTTTACGCTATCAAAAACTTACACTACAAACTTAAATAAAAATTTTTTAAGTACCAAACTTTTTCACTTTATTTTTCCAAATATTTTTCACTAAGATAAATCATTTTTAAAAACCAAACAAAAGAAATTTTTAGTTCTTTTGCAAACTCTTTTTCTTGCCAGAAAAAAAATTTGACAACTTTTTAAAAAGTTGTCAAATCTATAAATCTACCAGCTGTCTCCTCCTCCACCGCCTTTTCCGTCACCGGATTTGTTATTATTAGAGGAATTACCACCTCCGCCGCCTTTTGATTTGTTATTAGAATTATTGTTGCTGTTGTTGTTTCCATCTCCTCGTTTGGAATTGGAAGAATAGTTTTTTTGTTTTCCTGAGTTAGAACTTCTGGAAGTAGTATTGTTATTAGTATTTGAATAATAATATCTGTTGGTATTAGAATAATTGCTTTGCGTTTTCAAGTGGAATGCTAAGTTAGCAAGATTCATAAAATTAAGCATCTTTGCAAGAAATAAGCTTGATGTAAAGGTGTTGTCTCCTCCGTATTTGTACCATTGTGGTGCTTGCATAATTAGGGCTTCAAACTTTTCTGCCCATTCTTTATGCAATCCCATTACAATAGCAAACGGCAATGTCTGTACATAATAGTCGGGATTTTGTTCTACTAATTCTTCTAATTTAGTGAGAGTTGCATTTTCAATGAACTTTTTGAATCCGAGTAGTTCTTTATATTTTTCTTCGCCGAGTCCGGCAAATTTAGGCATCTTTTTAGAGGCAAAAATAGTGGCTATACCTGCGAGAATAAAAAATATACCTGTCTGATAATCTCCGTAGAATGCGTTTACGAGAAAAGCAAAACCACCGATGACACAAAAAGCCGACCCTATTCCGAGTATCAGATTAGTGAACGCTTTTGTACCGGGCAAATAAAAATTTCGGTAATTCGCATGTAAAACAAAATCGCTTTCTACTTGCTTGATATGATGTTTAAATTT
The DNA here is from genome assembly GCA_020719345.1 of Draconibacterium orientale. Lineage (GTDB taxonomy): Bacteria > Bacteroidota > Bacteroidia > Bacteroidales > DYQJ01 > DYQJ01. The sequence goes on from DYQJ01000214.1 coordinate 1,025, forward strand.
ATGTTTCAATGCGCTAATATCTACTTCTTTAGTGTCTTTTGAAAAAAGAGCATCATAAAAAGTTCGTTCGTAATTAGTAGCCGTTTTAGGAATGTGAGTTCTTTTGACTAATTTATAGTCTGCTCCTCCTTCTATTTCTACGATGTCCATGTATCCTGCGGCTGCCCATTGTAGAAGTAGCGAGTTGAGGTCTTTCTTGTGGAGCTTATTGTCCCATATAAATCCTGCATCTGCTGCGGTGATGGCTGTCGGCGGAAAATATTTTTCTTCTATTTCCAGAATATTATAAATTCGTTTGGTATATTTTCTCCATAGTAAGTACAAAATAATTATAACCAAAATAAAGAAAAACAAAGGACGATTGTTTTTTAATATCAATCTTATCTTTTTAAGAAACGCAGTATCAGTAATATAGTCTTCCGAGAACTTTATTTTTATAATAGGTAAGCTGTTGTTTTCTAAGGTTTTAAAATCGGCAGTTATAATATTTTCGTTAGCGAGCAGAACAAATGGTGTTTCATTTTTGTCTTTATTTATAATATAACCTTTGAACTCGGCAAACCCTTCATCGGCGTTATCAGGTAAAATAAGTTTGAAATTACCTTTTTGTATAGGTTCGTTAAAATTAGGAATAACCGGGAAATTGAGAATATAAAAGTCACCTTCTTCTTTTAAGAGATTATAGACTTTATACTCGTAAGAGAAATATTTTAGTTGTTCATTTTCCATGTCCTCAGTGTACCAGACATATCTATCCCAACTGCTTTCTTGTTCAAAATTTGGCTGTTCCGATTTTATATCTTGGAGAATAGGAGAAAAGAATTTACCAAAAAGTCGCCACTGCGGATATTCAAGCGTCAATTCTTGCGACGAGGGATGAAAATTGGTCTTGTATTTCTTTTGAATTGCGGTTGTAAAACTAAAATATCCGTCATTATTAACGGCATTTCTTAGAAATTGGACTTCAAAACTGTGTTTTACGGTCATTAGTCCATCTTTTTCTATTGTAATAATAGTTGTAAAATTCTTAATATAAAAATCGCGTGCCAAAACTTCTATGGGTATTTCTGACAAGTTTAGCTGGTTTTTAAAGAAGCTAATATTAATAACAAATTGCTGATATTTAGGTTCTTGATAATTTTGATATCCTGTTATCATATTGTCTTTTACCTCATATATGACCTGGTCGGTAGCATACCCGCTTTTGAGGAGATTCAAAGAAGCTGGGTCAAAAAATATATTTTTATCAATAAAAACAGTAAATTCGGTTCGTTGAATATGAATATTTTGTTCTTTTTCTATTACGTCCCAATTAACAAATGTTATGTCCGAATTAAAAACAAATGCTCCCCATATTTTATATTTAAAAACAACTTTTATGTCACCGGTCAAATAATTGTCTGTTATTGCTGTTATAGATTTGTTTTTTTGTTGATTAATAACTTCCAATTTGCAAGGTACTAAGCTGTCGTTCTGATATATAAATACTTCGGCTTTTTCAATAAAATAATTATTAGTCTGTTCGGCATAATAGTTCGGGAGCGGAAAGCTTTTTGTGAAAAAATTAGTACTCTTTGTTTGTTTATAAATTCGTGTTTCGGTTACTTCTATTGATGAGTTCTTGTTTATAACCATTTCTATTTGATTATTAGCAATATATGTAGAGTCCGTTATTTGACTGATAGGTATATCAGTTGCAGTAAAATAGTCTGCTGCAAGTTTGACAAATATAGTAAGTCCCTGATTTTTAGCGAGAGCTTTAGTTATTTTACCTTTTATAGTATTTGCGGCAATATCTTTAGTAACATTGCTTTCTTCGGAGTTAATATAACCTGTTTTTAGGTCTAGGCTTTTTTGTTCTAATTTAGCTGCTTTAGGAAAATTAATAACATAGCTTGCATTTTCTATTTCTACATTCCATTGATGTCCAATTAAATTCCATGCAAACTCCGAGTAATCAGCATATTGATTAATTGCTCCATATACGGAATATGTAATTTCATAAGTATGTTCTCCTTCTAAGTATTTGTCTGGAGTTCCAATTTTAATTACTATATCATCTCCATCTTTGTTTGTGGTCATCTCAAAGTCTTTAACTGTGATGTCAGAAATTAATATTTCATAGCTTGCGGGATGATTAATCTGTTTGAGTGTTTTTTCGTTAGTATTTTGAGAATTAGTAAAACGGTATGGGATTTTACGAATTATTCCTCTTTGTTGATTTAAGAAATTCACTTTAATTTTTTCTGTGACAACAAACGAGCCATCTGTTAGTAAATTGATATTTACGTCATAATTTTTGATGGCGAAATTTTCTTGTGCTGATGCGAAATTAAAATTAGCGACAAGCATCAGTATTATAGAGTAGATAAATAATTTTTTCATATAAAAAAGTTTAATTAGTTTCCGATAAACGAGTTGCAAAGACGTATTTAGAGTTCCAGTATTTAGAGTTCCATATATTAGTTTCTATTACTCCTGCTCCGGAGGATGCATGAATCATAACTCCGTCTCCGATATAAAATCCTGCATGAGTAAGAAATTTGCTTGTGCGATATGTTTTAGTAAAAAAGACGATGTCTCCTTTTTGTAAGCTGTCTTTGTATAAAATAAGTCGTCCGTATTTTCCGACATTTTGTGAGCCGCGCGGGAGTTCGGCGCCAAATTTTTTACAAACGACATAAACTAAACCGGAGCAGTCTACACATTTTCGTGATGTTCCTCCCATGCAGTGCGGGACTCCGAGATACGTACGTGCCTCCTGAATCAAGGAGTCAGGATTTAGATTTTCTGTTTTTACTGTCTTTTCGCATCCGTTTGTGATGTAGCTTTTAAGATAGAGAGCAAAAGTAGGATTAATCTTCGCAACGCTGTCAATGTAAGCCGAGTAGTCATTTTTAATGATGGCATCTTGCGAGTTGCTGTATAAAGCGAGATTTAATAACACACATACTAATATCAATTTTCTCATAATTATTCTAATATTTTAAATTCTATACGTCTGTTTTGTTTGCGACCTTCGTCAGTGTCGTTTGTTGTTTTAGGCATTGTTTGTCCATACCCTTTTGTGATGATTCTCTTTTCGGCTATTCCCTTAGCGACGATGAGATTTTTTGCTTGTTCGGCACGTTGCTTAGATAATAATAAATTTGCGTTAGCATCACCTACATTGTCAGTGTGTCCGCTAATTTCCAATGTTAGTTTAGGATATTTAACCAAGAAATCAACGATTTGTGAAATTCCTTTTTCTTCACTTGAGATGATGTCAGCCGAGCTTGTTTGAAAAAGTATGTCAGGAAATTCTATTTTATCAAACTCCTTTGTTATTTCTTTTGTTACTACTGGTTTCAATATTTTTTCGGGCGGGATAATGAGTTTTTTGAACTCGGCGATTTTAAACGTCTTAGCTTTTATTTCGGGAATCAGCTCTATTTTGTCTAACGGAAGATTTTTAATGTTGTTGTTAAATGGCACTATAAGTGAGTCTTGCAGTCCGTTGTGACAAAGCTGCATAAGCGTAATATGTTCACCTTTTTGTTTAGACTGAAATTTTATGGAATAATAATTTCGTCTTTTGTATTCTATATCCACAAAGATTTTTTTTAGTTCGTCAGTTTGATAAATATGATAAAAGCTTCCGCCGGTGGTGTAGGCAATAGATTTTAAAAAATCTTCGTTGACATTTTCTCCGAAACCAACGATATTAATTTCTATTTTATTATCTATTGCGGCTTGCATTAGTTCTGTTTTAGTGAACATAGAGGCATTTTCGTAGCCATCTGTAAAAAGTATAACTATTTTATTTTCAATCTTATCTATTTTAGATATTTTTCTTACTCCCATATAAGATGCATCAATGAGTGCAGTAGCGCCTCCGTACCCTTTTGAGCCGGTGCCTGATAGAGCCGATGAAAATACCGTTGCAAGTAACGAATAAGGGACTTCTAATTTTAATTTGTCATCATATTTTATGAGTAAGAAACCGTCATTAGTATTTTTTGCAGAGATTAAATTAGAAGCGCCGTATTGTAGCGTATTAATACGGGTATCTCCCATTGAGCCGCTGTGGTCGAGGACGAGTGCTATTGCGGTAGGTTTTTTATCATCTATAGTTTCTTCTATGACAAAATCATTTATCTGGCTGACCACTCCATCGGGATATTGTAAAATAATATTGCACCATATTTTTTTCAGTTCGGCGGCAGAGGCACCGGTATAGAGATTTCCTTTTTCGTCAACGAGATTTACTTGAATTTCAACTTTTTCATTGTTTACAACAATTGAACGGAACAATAATTTGAGTTCTGTATCTGTAAGTGCGGTAAGTTTTTCTATTTTTTCAACGCTGTAATATTTATTATCATCAGGCGGGAATACATCTTTCAAAATAGTTTCTTCTTTTGTAACGGTCTCACTTACCTTGTTTATAGGATTTAGCGGGACAGCAATATTTGAGGTCATTGATTTATTGACGTCTGTTAAAAGAATAATATTTAAGTTGTTATCTTTTTTAACAAACATATATTTACTATCTTTAGAAAAAGCAACAAATTCTGTTTCGGCAAAAGTTATTTTACTTGCTTGCACCTCGCTTGCTCGGATATGTAAATATGGCTTACCTTCTCGTGTGGTTTGCATTGCTACGTATTTCATATTCGGGCTGAGTAGTCTATTGTTAAGTTGTTGTTCGTATGTTAAATCGGTTTCTGTCGGTGTGGCATCTAATTTTAGTGCCAGCGGAGTGGCTTTCGCAAAAGAAGTATTATATTCTCCTGCCATCAGATTTTCTCCGTATGCAACGAGTGTAGAGTCGGCTGTCCATATTTGCGGGCGGAATTTATTGGCGGTATTAGCATAGTTATTAAATTGGAAGACAAATTTTCCTGTGTATGTATTAAACAGATAAACAACTACTTCATCAGATTTTTCGGTGTAGAGAGCAACAAATTGTCCGTTTTTGCTGATTGTAGAGTTCAGTGGGACAAGTTTTAATTTTCCGAGTCCTCCTACGGGATATGGCTCTAATAGTTTATCGCTTGCAGTAGTTTTAGTAATTTCCCAAGCGGGTAGTTTATAGACTGCCGTTTTTATTAGTTCTTCGTCTGCTCGTATGATGGTTGCATTTTTGCCGTTTCCTGAAAAAGTTATATCAAATCCGTTGTATTGTTGTACGATAGGTATTTTCTTGGTGTCCCAGATGACAACTTTATCTTTTGAAATAGCGGCGAGAAAGTCATCGTTAGCATTTATTTTAAGTTTAGTAACTATTGGATTGATAGGCATCTCGTATTTAATGAGTTCGGCTCCTGTGTTAGCATCATATTTAGTGATAATATTAGTTTTCAGGGCTATAAAGAAATCGCCTTCGTTTGCGAGTGCAACTTCTTCGGTGACATAAAGTCGTGCTATCTGTTTTGCGGCAGCGATGTTAAAAATGAAATAATTGTTTGTTTGTCGTACCGCCAGAAGATTACCTGCGGGATTCATTATTAGCGAGTCAATTTTGCCGGTGTTTTTCAGGTCAAATTTTAGTTGTTTAATAAAAGTATTATTTTTAACAGAATATATATTAATGACATTGTTTCCGGATTCTTGAAACACTGCCGCTAAGATGCTATTGTTAGCGTCTGTGGCACCTTGTGAATATGCGGTATTATAATTTAATCCGAGTATTAATAAAAAAATAATAAATATCTTAAATCTGTTCATAATAAAAAAAATTAATCTGATAACATTGTACAAAATTATTCTTTTTTATAAAAAAAAATAATTTGTTTGTAATTATTTTTATTCATTATTTTTTGATAGTCCTAAAAAAGTAATGCTAAAAATATATGCTAAATTATTTGTATCTTTTTAACTCCGATAGGAGTTGGGAAGATGTTGGTTTTGTTTATCCACCGATTTTATCGGTGGTTATTAA
>DYQJ01000020.1 GCA_020719345.1 Draconibacterium orientale
TGTGCGAAATTTTAAAAAACGCTATTATTATCAAGGGATAGAAAAAGGACGAGAAAAAAGCACAGAGAATGGCGTTACCAAAGCTATTATATTAGGAAAAAATAATTTGTCGGAAATTGCAGAAATTTTTGATGTAAGCATAGATTATGTACTTGATATTAAGAACAAATTAGACAAAGATAAAAAAATATTACTTTCAAATATTAGTACAGAAAATAAAAAAAATTAGGATAGTTTTTCAAAATAATTTTTGTATCTTTGCAATTATGAAAAATAGGCTACCCTTATAAAGTTGGACAAAATTTTGAACCATATAAGAATTATAAGGTCATATAAGTTGTACCAGTCAATCTTATATGACCTTATATTCCTTATATGGTTCAAAATTTTGTCCAAGATTACGTGGGTAGCCTGCAAAATCATTTATTTGGAAAAAAGTAGCCAGTGAAATACTTAATAAATTTACGAATTAAATCATTAGTATTTTTCTTAGTATCAAAAAAATTATAAGTTATCCATGTTTCGCTTATTGTTTCCAATTTTTCAAATGTTGGAATTTGATTTTTAGATTTTTCAGTATTTAAGAAATATGCTCCTAACGAATTAGTTGTTATGTATATATTGTTATTAAATTTGTTGATAGATGTAACGGCACCGTCCAGCAAATTATATTCGTTTAACATTCTAAAAGGCGAAATTATTTCGACACGCGAAATACCGTTGTTCGTAACCATCCAAATATTTCTATCGTAATATTTTAAAGCCCAAATGGTATTGTCATTCAAGCCGTTTTGTTTAGAAATTATATCAATAATATTTCCTAAACTATCAATCACGACGACTCCATTACTGATGGTTCCGATTGCATATTTTTTTTGAGGTAATGTTACACAACAATAAATCTCGCTGCTCTCAAAAATGCTGTCAAATAGAGTATTAAATTCGGTAATTGCTGAAGCATTATTTGAATTTTGGGAAGGATTAAATTTGTATAATTTTTTTTTTGTTGTTATAAGTATTTCATTATCATTTTCTAACGAAGCTGGCTCCATCGAAAATATTGCTTTTTTAATAAAAAATTCACCATTTTTTACTAATGTTAATGAGTCATTAATCATTTCTAACAAACCGGTACTTTTTTCGCAGATATAAAATTTATTGTAAAGCGAAAATCCAATATAAAAATTGGATTTAGGATACCAAGATTTTATTTTTTCTAAATCGGATTTTGCCTCTTTTTTGTACGGCGAATATCTATATAAGACGTTAAGTGCATTGAAATAAACCTCGTTATTGACAACGCGAACTCGCCAAATGATGGGTGTTGTTTTTATGATAGTAGAATCGTATTTAGCACTAATAGAGACATATTGCATTTTGCCTAATGAATTCGGTTCTAAATATCCAAAACCTCCTTCGCAACCTACGTATATGGTACCATAATCATCAATGTCCAAAGATCGTACATTAAAACTACGTATATGGTACCATAATCATCAATGTCCAAAGATCGTACATTAAAACCATGTTCAATAGAGATTTTATTCCAATAAATTCCATCAAATTCTAAAATACAGGAATGATTTGCAAAATACATAATTCCTCGTTTGTCTTTTATAATTGACCAATTTTGTACATGTGAATTATAATCGCTTGAAGAATAATTAGATATTATTGGCGACCCCATTTCTTGTGAAAAAGAAGAAATTGTAGAAACCAATAAAAATATTATTAAAACGAAATTGATTTTGCTCATAAATTTTAAATTTTTAGTCATAAAATCTTGATAGTTACAAGACCCTAAGGGTTTGAAAAAACCTTAGGGTCTAAAGACAACATAAAAAAACACTTGCAGGTTTCAGATTTATTATCTTCTTCGTGTTTTTGTTCCCATTCTTTTATCGGGGTCACGCATGATGACTCCGATGCCTACGGTAAAAAAAGCGTTTCGCATAACTTTTAACGGGTCATAAGTTTTTTGAATAGACAAAACCCCTCTCTTGTAAGATGCCTCTACAAAGAAGTCAAACTGCTCCGACATGGTAGTTATGTATCCGACACCTAACATCAGTCCGGCATCATATCCGCGGGCATTTTTAATAAAGCTTCGTAAAGTGTCCGTCTCAAAGGCGACGCTGTCTAAAAATTCCATTCGTGTTTTGCTAAACGACTCGGCTTGCACAAGTACTTCCCCGTAGAATCCTACCTTAGTATAGACATCTCCCCAGACTTGCTTCCATGTAAGCGGCACATATATGTAATCCAACTTATTGTAGCCACGCATGGTAACTTTTGCGCCGCGCTGATAAAATTGACTCTGGTAAATATTTCCTTGTTGCGAAAAATATCCCCCAAATTCTACGGAGCTCTCCCATCTGAGAGTTACATTCCACAGTATTCCTCCCATCCCTCCTACTCTACTTACTTTACTGTCAAATTCGTGTCCGCCGGTAAGCTGCGCAAAATTGCAGCCGAGCGTAAAACCTGTACGTGCTTGCGCGAAGATGTGATTATTTATCAATAAGATATTAATCAAAACTAATAAAATAATATGTCTTTTCTTCATAATTCTTGATATTTTTAACAAATAAAACGTTTTTTAATAATATAAATTGCTAAAGTTTTTTGTTTTTATTCAAAATAAATTTATAATTTTGTAAAAATAATAAAAAAAATGAATATAAGTATAATAAGTTTCAATTACGAAGAAAAAAATTTTAAAGATGCCTCCGACGTCCGCTTCCAAGTTTTTGTAGAAGAACTGAAATTCAATAAGTTCAACGAGTTTGATACCTATGATATGGTATCTATACATTATGTAGTTTTTATAGACCTGCAACCTGTTGCCTCTGCAAGAGCGGTAGAAAGCGAGCGAGAGTTCACTCTTGAAAAATTGGCAGTCCTCCGCAAGTATCGTTCACAAGGAGTTGGAACGTTGTTATTAAAATATATGATAACCGATTTGATTAAATCCAAAAAAGATATTATTATTTATTCGCAAGAAGCGATGAAAGATTTTTTGCCTTTCATCATTTCAAAGAAATAAGCATGGAGAGTAAAGGTTTAAAAATGAAATATTTAAAATAAAATATATGAATCCGTTAAAAAAATTAGCCGGACAGACTGTCGTTTACGGACTAAGCAGTATTGTCGGTAGACTACTCAATTTTCTGTTGGTTCCGCTTTATACTCACGTCTTTATGCCTGCCGAGTATGGGGTTGTCACCGAGCTTTTTGCGTACGTAGTTTTTTTGCAGGTTATTTTAACTTATGGTATGGAGACAGGATTTTTCCGGTTCTCACAAAAAGAATATTCCAAAGACCTGGTTTATACTACTTCGCTAACCTCTCTTTTTTCTACATCAATAGTCTTTCTGATAGCCGTAATCATATTCTCGCAAGATATTGCTACTTATTTAGGATATTCTAATAATGTAAATTATATTCTCTGGTTCGCACTGATTATCAGCTTAGATGCCGTAACTGCAATCCCGTTTGCGCGGTTGCGTCAACAAAATAAAGCGATGAAATTTGCCACTTTCAAACTTATTAATATAGCTTTGAACATTGGACTAAATCTCTTCTTCCTGTTAATCTGTAAAGACTCAAAAATAGATTTTCTAAACAGATTATATATCAGCGAGATAGGAGTAGGATATATTTTTATTTCTAATTTAGTAGCAAGTGCAGCTACATTATTAATGTTTGTCCCCGAATTATTAAAAATCAGAATCAAATTTGATATTAAATTGTTAAAACTAATGTTAATCTATTCATTACCACTATTAATCTCAGGATTAGCCGGTACAATAAACGAAGCATTAGATAGAGTAGTCTTAAAATTCTGGCTGACAATTCCGGAAAATACAGCGGATCCGCACAATTATATAATGTATCAAATCGGAATTTACGGGGCTAATTCTAAGATTGCTGTTCTGATGACCTTGTTTGTACAAACGTTTAGATATGCCGCTGACCCATTTTATTTTGCGCAAGCGAAGGAGACAAATTATCAAAAGACTTTTGCCGACATCATGAAATATTTTATTTTGCTCGGACTGTTAATTTTTCTCGGCGTAATGTTATATATAGATATAGTAAAATATTTTATCAGTCCCAAATATTTTGAAGGTTTGGCAGTTGTAGCGCCGCTGCTTTTAGGTCATCTGTTTGTGGGAGTGGTATATAATCTCTCCTTCTGGTACAAACTCAAAGACATGACACGTCTGGGAATTATTATTTTTGTAATTGGCTCATTAATAACTATTATAATGAACTATATCTTAATACCTAAAATAGGATATCTCGGCTCTGCTTGGGCAAATGTAGGATGTTATAGCGTGATGATGATAATCACTTACTTGTGGGGACAAAAACATTTGCCTATAAATTATGATTTAAAAAGGATTTTCGCATACTTCGTATTTGCAATAATGATTTATATTTCAAGTATATATCTGAAAACGGATAATAAAATATTAAATTTTGGAATTAATACCGCATTATTTATTAGTTTTGTATCCGTAGCCGCATATTTTGAAAAAATAAATGTCCTAATTGTAGCGATACGAAAAATTATTACTAAACGACAAAAATAATATATGTTAAAAAAGACTCTTAAATACGCATCTTTCTGTTTCGTTGTAATGACGTTATTGTTCTGTTTGAACATAAGAGATACTTTTTCGCAAAAAATAGAGACTTCCGAGACGAAGTATTTTTTAAAATTTAAAGTATTAGAGACAAAAAAAGGTATAAAAAATTATATCTTTTCGGATAACGATTCACTGAATTTTGTAGAATATGACAATAAAAGTTTACCTAAAAAATTGAAAGATGAAGACCGTGTAATTATTTTACGTTCCACTTTTTATATAGACAGCACTTTACAAGACACCGATTTGGCACTCGTTGTCCCTCCTATTAGTTATGCGTGCAATATTTATTTGAACGGCGCGATGTTATCAAAATTAGGGAATGTTAAGGACGGTTACACCAGCCGCATACATTTCACGAGTTCTTTTTTGATACCTTCAGAAAAAATATTTTTCGGGACATCTAAAAAAAATGAAATTATCATAGAACTCCAGCCCAGATATGGTGAAAACTCTCCTGTTACAGGCATCTTCATCTCCACGCATAAGTCTGCCGAGTCGTACGCGTTTTGGCGCAATCTTTTTAGCATACATTTTATGCGAAGTATGATAGTTGCCACATTTATTATCTTCTTTTATTATTTGATTTTCTATTTTGCAAATAAGAAATTTCGTCCTTCTTATTATATTCCTTTTGCGATAGCATGTTTACTTTACACGACGTCTTACTTAAATAATGTCTTTAATTATAATTTTGCTAATGAGATAGTTCTGGAAAAAATAACAAGGACGAGTCAATATTTGTGGTGTTTTTTCACTTTATATTACGTGCTTGAATATACTCAAATTTTCAAAAAATATAAAAACAAAATAATTTTATTCTCTGCTGTTGGCTATTTGTTTTTCATAATAATTAATCTCTTGCCTTCTAATAGCTATGAGGTTATAATTTTCTATTTGAAATATGGCTCAATTTACAGTTTAATAATAAGTACCATATATTTAATTATTTGTATAAAATTTTTTGTAAAAGAAAAATCTTATAAATCCGGATATATTTTGTCAACTTGTATAATTGTCGCCTTCGCTATCATACATGATACATACTATTTTAATATCTTATTTCAAAAACCGTATCTTCTTTTTTTACCTTATGGAATGTTTCTTACTGTGATAATGTTCTTTTTCATTCTTTCGTGGGAACAAAATGAAATATATCGCTTTGCCACCCAAAAAACCGAAGAATTAGAGAGATTAAATAAAAATCTGGAAGACATAGTTAAAGAACGAACCAAAAAAATCGCCGAAACGGAAAAACATTTTAGATTCTTAGTAGAAAATATTTACGATGTGATATGGATTTTAGACCTTAATATACAAAAGTTCGTATATGTCAGTCCCTCGGTTTACAATCTAAGAGGATATACTGCCGAAGAGGTTATCAATCAAGATATGAAAGACAGTTTGACCCCGGAATCGTATAACAAAGTGCAAAATATTATGCAACAATCTATGCCTGTTTTTCTGTCTAATCCGGAAAACCCTAATTTGGGTATCAATGAGGTAGAGCAACCTTGTAAAGACGGCAGTACAGTCTGGACTGAAGCACATACACATTATTGTATAAATCCAAACAATCAACACATAGAAGTATTAGGAGTAAGTCGAAACATCACCAAGCGAAAACAAACGGAGCAACAATATCGTCTGCTGTTCCAACACATGACAAATGCCTTCTTACTTGGAGAAGTTATTACTGAAGTAGATAAAGAGTCAGAAGATTTTAAAATCGTCTTAATAAACAATGTTTTTGCCGATTTCATAGGTAAACCAGCTGAAGAATTGATAGATAAGAAATTTACTGAGGTAAAAGACGTGGTCAATAAAGACATGATACGGACTTATTGCAATGTAGGAATTAGCGGCACTCCTATTAACATAGAATATTTTTCCGAAACTTTTAAGAAATATTTTAAAGCACATGCCTACTCGCCGGAGAAAAATTTTGTGGCAATTATATTAGAAGATATTACCGAAAAAAAATATACCGAATTAGAACTGCAAGAAAGCGAAATCCGTTTTCGTGCTATATTTGAACAAGCCGCCGTAGGTTTCGCGCTGCTTGAAACTCATACAGGACGTTTTGTGCGAATCAATAAAAGATATTGCGATTTTCTCGGTTACACAGAAGAAGAAATGTTAGAAAAGACTTTTTACGATGTTACATATCACAAAGACCAACAGCCGAATGCGGAAGCAAGTTTATCTTTTATAAGCAGAACGTTAGAAGAATTTTCGTATGAAAAAAAATATATTCATAAAAATGGACTAATAATATGGGGAAAATTAACCACCTCCCCGCTGTGGCAAAAAAATGAAATCCCTAAAAATTATTATCATATCGCAATAGTAGAAGATATTACCCTTCGCAAACAACAAGAAGAACAGCTGTTTACCGAACGCATACAACTGCTTACTCTACTTAACTCCATTCCCGAACCAATATATGTCTCCGACTATGAGACCGCTGAAATTTTATTTGCCAATGACGCCAAAAAACAACTATTCGGGGAAAATATTAAAGGCAATTTATGTTATAAAGCTTTTCATAACACTGATAGCCCTTGTGAAGCTTGCCATAAAAAGAAGTTCACCGAAAACAATAACGAACTCATACGTTGGGAAGTCCATAATAAATTTGTAAACAAATATTTCTACAACATGGACAGATTAATAACATGGCATGACGGCAGAAAAGCCAAATTTCAAATCTCCTTTGACCTCACTGACCTCAAAATAGCCGAATATCGAATAAATAAACTCTCCGTAGCAGTAGAACAAAATCCTGCTACAATAGTTATAACTGACGTGTGCGGAAATATTGAATATGCTAATCAGCACTTTACAAAATTAACAGGATACACAATTGACGAAGCCAAAGGACAAAATCAGAGAATCTTAAAATCCGGCAAAACAGATGAAGCACTTTTTAAAGAACTATGGCAAACAATTACTGCCGGGAAAACATGGAAGGGCGAATTTATTAACAAGAAGAAGAACGGCGAAGAATTTACCGAGAGCGCACTTATTGCACCTATCTTTGACTCCGAAGGCAAAATTATTAACTACGTAGCAATAAAAGAAGATATCACCGCTCGTAAACAACAAGAACGAGATATACAAAATTATCTACTCCAATTAGAAGAACTTAACGCCACAAAAGACAAATTCTTTGGTATCATTGCGCATGACCTGAAGAACCCGTTTAACAGTATATTAGGTTTCACTGACCTGCTCGTCAATAATTTTGAACGTTACGAAAATAAGAAGATTTTTCAATTTGTGAAGACAATACAAAATGCCGGTATCGGTGCTTACAAATTACTTGAAAACCTATTAGAATGGAGCCGAACACAAACCGGTAGAATGGAATTTAAGCCGTCTTCTCATATCTTAGAAAACATTGTTTTAGAAGTAATTACTTTTGCCGAAAGCATGGCTACGGCAAAAGATATAACAGTGAATTACGAAATAGACAGCGCCATAAATATTATTGCCGACATCAACATGTTGCATACCATTCTTAGAAATCTCGTTTCAAATGCTATCAAGTTTACTAATAAAAAAGGAAAAGTTAAAATCATGGCGCAACAAACAGACAATAAAATAACGATAACAGTCAAAGACAATGGAATAGGGATGACAACAGATAAAATAGACCGACTTTTCAAAATAACAGAAAAAGTTAGCACCCTCGGAACCGAAAAAGAAACCGGAACAGGACTCGGACTCTTATTATGTAAAGAATTTATTGAAAAACACAACGGGAAAATATGGGTCAACAGCCAACCCAATATGGGAACAGAATTTTGCTTCTACATTCCCCAATCAAATGAGTAAGTAATTAATTAATAATAATTTAAAATTTATAATCATGAAAAGAAACATTAAAATGTGGTACATTGCACTTATAGTAGTGCTAATTACCGGCTGCGAAGCCACTCGTAACGACAACAAAACTAATAACAACGAACCAACAATCAACGAACTGTGTGTAGTCTCTTACAACTTGGAGAATCTCTTTGACTACACTGACGACCCAGAAAACAACGGAGACGACGAATATCTGCCTACCGATAAAAAAGAATGGGATGCCGAAAAATATCAAACCAAACTAAACAATCTATCAGAAGTTATTAGAGCTATTGACAGCGTAGATTTACCCGAAATTATTGGCGTCTGCGAAATAGAAAACAGAAAAGTATTAGAAGACCTGATAGCAACTGACATTCTTAAAAATGCCGGATACGGTATCTCTCACGAAGAAAGTCCAGACCCAAGAGGAATTGATGTAGCATTAATATACAAAAAATCGCATTTCAAATATTTAAAACACGAACCTATTAAAGTTATCTCCAAAGACGGCAAAACTTATCCTACTCGCTATATTCTTTATACTCAGGGAACTATAAATAACGACACTTTTCATATATTTGTAAACCACTGGTCTTCCAGACGAGGCGGAGAAGAGGACAGCGAACACAAACGAATAGCCGCTGCAAAAACACTTAGAAATTATATTGACGAAAATATACTGAACTCAAATCCTGATGCAAACATTATCATCATGGGAGACATGAATGACGAACCTCAAAATGAAAGTCTTAGCGAAACATTAAATGCCAAAAACAACAATCCACCCGAAGAAGGCGAACTATATAACGTAATGTATGAACTCGACTTAGTGGACATCGGCTCATACAGCTATAAAAACAAGTGGATAATGTTAGACAATATTATCATCTCCCCGAACCTCTTAAATTCCGAAAAAGGTTTTATCTGTAAAGACGCTGTTGGAACAGTCTTCTACGACGAAAGATTTTTATACTACAACAGCAAAGCCGACGAATACATTCCAAGCAAAACTTACGGCGGCGACAAATATTACGGCGGTTATAGTGATCATCTCCCGGTTTATATGTTTTTAATTAACCAAACAGCCAAAAACAATCATGAGTAAACATATTTTTGATTATATTATTATACTATGTTGTCTTATAACATGTTGTCTTAGCGCATGCGAGAGTTTCAACAGCAACAACGCAATAGTCAAAATAGGCGAGAACTATCTGTACTACAAAGAAATCCAAGAAATTCTGCCCGAAAAAATAACACCCGAAGACAGTATCATCAAAGTAAATAATTATATAGATAACTGGATAAAAAAACAACTTATCCTCCAAGCCGCCGAAGATAACTTGTCCTCTGAATACTCGGATATTCAGGCAAAAGTAGAAGACTATAAGAACTCATTGTTTATCCACAAATATAAACAAAAAATTATTGAACAAAAGTTAGACACCAACATAGAAATGTCCGAAATAGAAGAATATTATAAAAAAAATCTGGCAGATTTCAATCTATCAAAAAATGCAGTCAAATGCGTGTATATCAAAATATTAAAGTCTGATAAACAACTAAGTAATATACTGTCGTGGAGCAAATCGTCCAGTCCGAACGACTCAATGAAGCTTGCCGAATACTGCACCAGAAAAGCGACAGTCTATCAAGACTTTAAAAACGAATGGGTCTATCTTAGCACCGTAATAAGCGACTTTGTTTATGAAATCCAAGACCAAGAAGAATTTTTAAAAAAGCGTAAACACATAGACACCGAAGACGAAACATATTATTATATTCTTAAAGTTAAAAAATATCTCCTCGCAGGAGAACAAGCACCGCTAACGTTTGTCAAAGAGAACATAAAAATTATTATTCTCAACAAGCGAGAACGGATTCTAATGGACGAAGTAGAGAACACTTTATATCAAAAAGCTTTAGATAAAGGGAAAATACAATACTTCCAAAATTAAAAAAACTTAAAAATTTGTTTAATTCATTTTTTTTATTTAATATTGTAGTAATAATAATTTTTAAAAGCAAAATATATGTTAAATATTATCTTTATTGTAGCAGGTCTGGTCTGTATTATTTTCTCGGCTAACTGGTTGGTAAGCGGTGCTTCTGCCGTAGCCAAAAGATTTAATGTATCCGACATGGTTATTGGACTTACTATTGTCGCTTTTGGAACCTCCGCACCTGAGCTTACTATCAATGTCATCTCCGCAGTAAACGGAAGTACTGATATTGCTATAGGAAACGTATTAGGTAGTAATATCGCTAATATCTTCCTGGTGCTGGGAATATCAGCAATTATATATCCTATTGCAGTACAATCAAATACCAAATGGAAAGAAATCCCGCTTAGTCTATTAGCCGCTATCGTGTTGTTAGTCCTTGCTAATGATGTCTTTATTGATAAAAATACAACGAATGTGGTTACAAGAATAGATGGAATAATTTTATTATTATTCTTCATCATCTTTATGGTTTATACTTTTGGTATAGCCAAAACGTCTCCCGAAGTAAAAACAGAAGAAACCGAAGCACCGAAAAAAATCATGCCAATATGGAAGTCTATCCTTTTTATCTTAATAGGATTCGCAGGACTTTATTTTGGCGGTAAATATTTCGTGCAAGGTGCCGTAGAAATTGCCGTTATGTTTGGAGTTAGTCAATCTGTAATAGGACTAACAATAGTCGCAGTCGGAACTTCTGTTCCCGAACTTGCAACCTCTATAGTCGCAGCTTATAAGAAGAATGCAGACATCGCAGTAGGAAACGTAGTCGGTTCTAATATCTTTAATATCTTTTTCATACTTGGAACAACAGCAACGATAAAGCCATTGCCTTTTACCGACTCTTCTAATATTGACATACTCGTTACTATACTTGCCAGCTTATTACTTTTTGTCTCTACGATAACTCTCAAACGTGCTAAGGTAGACCGAATAGAAGGAGTTATTTTTATCCTCATCTACATTGCGTATGTAACTTATTTAATTATAAATTCTTAATATGATTTTATAAATGAAAAAAATGATAAATGGAATACAACATATAAGTATCGGAATCCCGAATACTTATGAAGCGTGGACTTGGTATCGTCAAAACTTAGGTTTTGACATACCGCTTATAGATGACAAAGACGCCACCGAACGAATGCTTCCCCTCACCAACAACAGAGCCGAGGACAGACATATCGTGTTCGCTATCAATATGCAGGGAGGAGCCGCTACAATGTTATGGCAATACACCACACGAAAGCCCGAAGCGCCACAAACAGACATCAAACTCGGCGACTTAGGAATATTTGCCGCTAAGATAAAGTCTAAAAATATCAAGCGTTGCTATCTCAAACACAAAGTGCAAAACGTTAATATCATATCAGATATTCAAAAAGACCTCTTACAAAACGACACTTTCTTTATTAAAGACCCACACAACAATATCTTCCAAGTAGTTGAAAATAAACATGTTTTTAAAAACACAAAAAACGACAACGGAGGATATATCGGCGCTATAATAGGAGTCTCCGACATGGAGAAATCAATTAATTTTTACAGCAACGTATTAGGGTATGACAAAATAGTTTACAATCAAGAAGGACTATTTAAAGACTTGCAAAACCTAAATGGCGGACAAAACACCTTCAAACGAGTATTGCTTTCACACAGCGAACCCCCAAAAGGCGCACTCGCTAAGCTACTCGGCGAAAGTCAAATTGAACTGATACAAGTAACAGACCGAGTCCCGCAAAAAATATATGACAACCGTATATGGGGAGACATCGGATTTATGCACCTCGCCTTTGAAGTAAGCAGTATCAAAACTTTAAAACAAGAATATAAACAAGCGGGCGTGAATTTTGTCGTAGAAAGCGACCTGCATGATTATCAAAAAGCAGAAAGCTCCTTTAACATCGGCGAAACAGCCGGACACTTCGCTTACTTAAAAGACCCTGACGAGACTATTTTGGCGCTCATAGAAACACATAAGATGCCTATCTTGAACAGATTTGACTGGAACTTAAATCTGACAAAAAGACCACAACAAAAACAAATCCCTAACTGGTTATTAAAAATTTTATCCTTAAATAGAAAATCTGATTAAAAAACAGAACATTATGCACATAGATTTTACATTACCACTTCAAGAACCGGTGTTAGTATTTGCAATCATCTTGTTTGTAATACTATTCGCACCTATCTTGCTTAATAAATTGAAAATTCCACCAATCATTGGACTCATCATCGCGGGAATAATTATTGGACCACATGGACTAAATTTATTAGAGCGAAACTCAAGTGTAATACTTTTTGGTACCGTAGGACTCCTGTACATAATGTTCCTTGCCGGATTAGAAATTGACCTCAACGAATTTAAAAAGAACAAATACAAAAGCTTCGGTTTTGGAGCATTGACATTCTTTATCCCGATGATAATCGGAACTTCAGTATTTTATTTCATCTTAAATTATTATTTTATCTCCTCTGTTTTAGTTGCAAGTATGTTTGCCTCGCACACACTTGTTACATACCCGATACTCAGCAAATTAGGTATCACTAAGAATCTCGCAGTAAATGTAACCGTCGGCGGAACAATGATAACTGACACCGCCGCACTATTAATCCTCGCCATAATTGTAGGTAGTACCAAAGGACAAATAGACGCCATGTTTTGGATACGGCTCTCCGTATCTATTGTCATCTTTGCCGCAATAGTGCTATTTGTTTTTCCTATCATCAGCCGATGGTTCTTCAAACGAAACAACGACAGCATCGCTCAATATATCTTCGTACTCGGAATCGTCTTTCTCTCGTCATTCCTCGCCATGCTTGCCGGTATAGAAGCCATCATTGGAGCATTCCTCGCCGGACTCGCACTCAATCGGCTCATCCCGCACACAAGTCCGCTCATGAACAGAATAGAATTTGGTGGTAACGCACTATTTATACCGTTCTTTCTAATAGGAGTAGGAATGTTGATTAATTATAAAATATTATTCTCCGGATACGAAACTTTATTAATAGCAACAATAATGTCGGTCATCGCAGTATCATCTAAATTTATTGCAGCGCATCTAACTCAAAAAGCATTCAAATTTTCTAAAGACCAACGAGGAATTATCTTCGGACTTAGCAACTCACAAGCCGCCGCCACTCTGGCAGCAGTTCTTATCGGTTATCAAATAATTGTGGGAGAAACACCTGACGGAGAAAAAATACGACTACTTGACGAAAATATCCTCAACGGAACTATTGTGATGATACTTGTCAGCTGCACTATCTCTTCTTTTGCTACTCAAAAAGCCGCCGTAAACATTGCCAAAGACGAACTAAAAAATGCACCGATGATAGAAAAAACTACCAACGAAAACACATTAATAGGACTCGCCAATGAAGCTACTGTAGAATGTCTTATGCAATTAACGATAGCGATGATGGACAAAAAAATAAGCAACCAGCTATACGGACTCCACATAATACCTGTGGACAAAGAAAGCCCCGAAATTATAAACCGAGCTAATAAACTAATGGACAAAGCCCAAGTTTTTGCCGCCTCCGCCGACTTCAATCTCTTCCCGCTTATAAGATACGACATTAATATCGTCAGCGGTATTAATAACACCGTCAAAGAAAATAACATTCGCCACTTCTACATAGGACTGCACGAAAAAACATCTCTCATAGACTCATTTTTTGGGAATCTTACCAGCGAGCTGCTCGCCAAAAATGACAGCACGATATATATTCAAAAATCTTATCAACCACTTAATACTATTAAAAAATTCGTTCTCGTTATCCCGCCTAATGCGGAAATTGAACTCGGATTCAATGAATGGTACAAACGGATTCTCCAACTCGCAAGAAATACAGGAAACCGTTTCGAAATATTTGCTAATCAACAAACTATAGACTTCCTTCGCAAACATAAACTCATGACCGCAGCTTTTGTTTTCAAACTATTAGACATATTTGAAGACTTTTTAATCGTCTCACGCGAAGTTATGGACAATACAATGTTAATTGTCAATCTCGCAAGAAAAGATGGAGTATCTTACAACTCGGCGATGGACAAAATTAGTATGTACTTACATAAATATTTTGAAAAAGTAAGCTTCTTATTAATATACCCGAATAATCATACCCGAACCACAGGAAAAGAACAACCTTTGTTCTAAAATTTTTAATTCATTGTAAATCAATAAAATCACAAACAGAAAGGTATAAATATTTTTTTAACAAAACAAAAATCTATAATTATGAAAAATATAATGATGGTTGACCTCAAAACTCAATACGACAAAATAAAAACCGAAATAGATGCCCAAATACACGAAGTCATCGACTCTACTAATTTCATTAACGGAAGAAAAGTAGATATATTTGCCGATAACTTAGCCAAATATTTGAAAGTCAAGCACGCAATACCTTGCGCAAACGGAACAGATGCGCTACAAATAGCACTAATGTCATTAGATTTGAAACCTTATGACGAAGTTATTTTACCGGCATTTACGTATGTAGCAACAGCAGAAGCAGTAGCATTGCTCAAACTAACGCCCGTCCTCGTAGACGTAGATTATAAAACTTTCAATATCAAAGTACAAGACATAGAGAAAGCGATAACCGACAAAACACGTGCAATAGTGCCTGTCCACCTCTTCGGACAAGCAGCTGACATGGAAAAAATAATGCTCATAGCAAATAAACACAAACTTTACGTCATCGAAGACAACGCACAAGCAATCGGAGCTAATTATACTTTTGAAGACGACACCATCAAAAAACTCGGCACAATAGGACACATTGCTTGCACTTCATTCTTCCCCTCTAAAAATCTCGGATGCTTCGGAGACGGAGGTGCTATTTTTACTAATAACGACATCCTCGCTAAAAATATTAAAATGATAGCTAATCATGGACAAGCAGAAAAATATTATCATCAAATCATCGGATGCAACTCCCGATTAGACACTATACAAGCCGCAGTCCTCAATGTAAAACTAAAATACTTAGACTACTACTGCGAAGCACGACAACGAGCCGCCGAATATTATAACAAAAACCTAAAAGACCTCGAACATATAGAAATCCCGTATAAAGCAGCATTTACAAATCATGTGTTTCACCAATATACCTTAAAAGTAAAATACGGACTACGCGAATTTTTGAAAAATCATTTGAAAATACATAACATTCCCTCAATGATTTACTATCCGCTACCTTTAAACAAACAGAACGCTTTTAAAGATATAGCGAAAACCCCTACCTCACTTGAAAACACACACTTACTTTGCGACGAAGTATTGTCAATTCCTATGCACACCGAAATGACAACCGAAATACAGGACTTTATTATAGACAAAATAAAAAATTTTAATAATTAAACTGATATTGATTTATGACAAACGAAATAGTTAAAACACCTCTCATGCGACAATACAATGCCATCAAAGCCAAACACCCTGATGCCATTTTATTGTTTCGCGTGGGAGATTTTTATGAAACATTCTCCGTAGACGCAATCAAAACTTCCGAAATACTCGGAATCACACTTACTAAACGTGCTAACGGCTCTGCACAATTTGTAGAACTCGCCGGATTTCCGTATCATGCACTCGACGTATATCTTCCTAAATTAGTCAGAGCAGGAGAACGAGTCGCAATTTGCGAACAATTAGAAGACCCTAAATTAACAAAAAATATTGTCAAACGAGGAGTAACAGAACTAATAACACCCGGAGTTTCGTTACACGACAACATATTAGAAAACCGCGAAAACAACTTTCTCGCTTGCATACAACTATTTAAAAATAACGCAGGTATAGCGTTATTAGACATCTCTACCGGCGAATTTTATGTAGCAGAAGGAAACACCGAATACATAGATAAACTAATTAACAGCTTCAAGCCAAAAGAAATTCTACACGAAAAAAGCAAACTAAATGAATTTAAAGAACTCTTCGGAACAAAATTCTACTTCTACCCATTAGACGACTGGATGTTCACTGACGACTCAAGCTACGAACGCCTCTTAAAACAATTTGACACCAATTCGTTAAAAGGTTTCGGAATCCAATACATGAGACAAGCAATAACAGCCGCAGGTGCTATTTTGCACTATCTCGACCTCACGCAACACCAAGATATTAAGCACATTACAAAAGTTGCACGCATAGAAGAAGACAAATATGTCTGGCTTGACAAATTCACCCTCCGAAACTTAGAAATTTTTAATTCTATCGCATCGGAAGGAAAAACTTTTATTGATATTATAGATAAAACAATATCTCCAATGGGAGCAAGACTATTGAAAAGATGGATAGCGTTGCCACTAAAAGACATCACAAATATTAACAACCGACTCGAAGCAGTAGAGTTCTTTATTAATAATCAAGATATTAAAGATGAAATACAGAACAATATTAAAGCCATTGGAGACCTCGAACGACTCGTCTCTAAAATTTCTACAAACCGTATAAATCCGAGAGAAGTTATACAAATTAAAAACGCACTATTTGCAATAGAACCAATAAAAAACACCCTTACGAAACCACAATATGCTAATATACAACTTATTAGCGCAATAGCCGAACAACTTAATATTTGCAATACCATTCGTACAAAAATACAAACCGAAATCATGGACGACCCGCCGAACATGATACAAAAAACTAATGTCATCAAATACAATGTAAATTCCGAACTCGACGAACTAAGAAAAATATCTTCCGAAGGTAAAGAATATCTCGAAAATATGCAAAATAAACTAATCAAAATTACCGGTATAACTTCTCTTAAAATAAACTATAACAACGTCTTCGGATATTTTATTGAAGTAAAAAACACTTTTAAGAACAGAGTACCAACAACATGGACACGAAAACAAACTCTCGTTGGTGCTGAAAGATATATCAACGACGAACTCAAAGAATATGAAACAAAAATACTCGGAGCCGAAGAAAAAATCGCAACTTTAGAACTCAAAATTTACGAAGAACTGATAGCGACACTCTCCGAATATATTAACATATTGCAACTTAATGCTAATCTTATTGCTAACCTCGACTGCATCCTCGCTTTTGCCAATCTATCTATTAGAAATAACTATTCTAAACCTACGGTCAACGACAGCTTAATAATAGATATAAAAGAAGGACGACATCCCGTAATAGAACAACAACTACCTATCGGAGAAGAATATATAACAAACAACGTTTACCTCGACCAGACAGAACAGCAAATTATTATGATAACAGGTCCTAACATGGCAGGAAAATCTGCGCTGCTACGACAAACAGCACTCATCGTCCTAATGGCGCAAATAGGTTGTTTCGTTCCCGCTAAAAAAGCCGACATCGGATACGTGGACAAAATTTTCACACGAGTAGGTGCCTCCGACAACATCTCTCTCGGCGAATCTACATTCATGGTAGAGATGAACGAAGCTGCAAGCATACTTAATAACATGTCAAATCGCAGCTTAATTCTATTTGACGAACTCGGAAGAGGGACAAGCACCTATGATGGAATTTCTATCGCATGGGCGATTGTTGAATTTATTCACGAACACCCTACCGCAAAACCTAAAACTTTGTTTGCTACTCATTACCACGAACTTAATGAGATGGAAAACACGTTTAACCGAATAAAAAACTTCAACGTCTCCGTTAGAGAAACAGAAAATAAAATCATCTTTATCAGAAAACTCGTACCAGGAGGAAGCGAACACAGCTTCGGAATACACGTAGCACGAATGGCTGGAATGCCTAAAAGCGTGATTAATAGAGCCAATGAAATTCTCGCCGAGTTAGAAAAAGACGAAGATAAAGACAAAGACAAGAAAAATATTAACAAACCTATCAAAGAACTCGGACAAAAAAGAAGCGGATATCAACTTAGCTTTTATCAATTAGATGACCCTATTCTAAAACAAATTAAAGACGACATTAAAAAGTTAGATATTAATAACTTAACCCCGTTAGAAGCACTTAATAAACTTAATGAAATAAAAAAATTAATCGGTTTAAAATAATTATTTATATGAAAAAGAAAATTTATTTTGCTGTACTATTATCATTAGTACTTCTCGTAAATGCCTGTAAAAAAGGACACTGTCCCGCAGACATGATGCTGGACTATCCGCAAGTGATTAAAGCATATCATCAAAATGTCACAAAAAAAGATAATTTTGTGAACCAGGAAACTAAATTTGCCGTCTACTTAGACTATTCAAGTAGTATGAAAACGGCTTTTGCCGACAAAAAAACGCTTGACTTTTACGAAATGTTTATTAACTCCCTCAAAATATCTACCGTAGATTTTTACGAAGTAGATAAAAATAATGTCACCGAAATTAAGAACCTCAATAAAAATGAACTTTACAAAAAAGTTAAAGACGTAGCGCGCTTCTCAGGTATAAATGCACCTCTCCACCAAGCAATGCAGCTCATAATGACGAACAAATGTGAAGCAGTATTCATCACTGACGGCGAACTATGGGACAACGGCGAAAAAGACGACCCCTGGGCAAGAGAAGAATTTGAACTATGGCTTACTAACGGCAATTTAATTGATTTCTACGTCACTGACCACATAGACGAAGGTAAACAAAAACACGTATTCTACATGTTTTTCATACCCAAAAATAAAATTGACGACACTCAAAATATTTCTAATCAATTCAAATTTTACTTAGATAATTCTTTAACTGCGAAAGAACTCGTTTATTCTAAATTTAGCTTCTCTAATAACGCAATCAAATTGACCCAAGAATACAAAACCCAAAAATCAGGCGGACTAAATCCTAATGCTATACTCAACGAAGAAACTTATATCAACGAAGGACTAAATTACAGCTTTGAATACATAGACATAATGATGAGATGGAAAGATATAGTTAAATATATTCAATTTGCCACAAACGACATGGGACAACCTCTCAAAAACGGCGAACCGCTTATTAATCAATTATTTGTTGAGACTACAAACTTGGAATTTTATAAAATAGAAGAACTCGGAATCAAAGTATATGACGCAAAAAACGACGTAGATAAATTAAAAGCTATATACGAAGCATTACAAAACCCGCCAAGCTTTGTAAAAGATGCCGAAGATAAAATCGTTTTAGATGCCGACAACAAGCCGATGTTAGACTGTCCCGGACAAACAGACGCATACAGCACAACAGGCGAACTAATTTTGGACACTAATTTTGTATCTAATAATTTAACAGAAATAAATGACCTTTTTGTATTTGATAATGAAGCTTTTATGAACAATTTTAAACAACAAGGAAGAGGTGAAATTGTAATCAAAATCTCCGAAAACTTTGACGGCTCACAAATATCCGAAACGCAAGAAAACCTCTTTAAGATAGACATATATCTTAAAAAAGTAACCCCGTACGTAGAAAATCCTAATCTCGCCAAATTCATCTGGCAAGGCAAACAAGTAGAAAGCAATAAATCTATTTACAACAGCATACTCGGAGCGCTTAATGCTGCTAATCCGCAAGGACAAGTTATTTATACTTTCTATATCAAAACGTTATCTTTCAAATAATTAATTTTTTAATATATACAATTATGAACAGAACTAATTATAATACTATTGCAGAAGTAGAAGCCTTAATTACTAACACCTATCTACTTGCCGCAGTAACGGCGATTGTCTTTATTGTTATTTCTATTATTGCCGCGCAACTAATTGCTTACGAAGGGTCAAAAAATGCTAAAGACTCTGTAAAACGAAGAGCATGGTTCTTTATCCTCGCCGCAATAGAATTAGTAGCATTTTTCTCTTACAACTATTTTTATGTAGAAGGACTGATTAAACCTGTTCCGGCACTGCAAGCGCCATTTTTTAAACACAGCGCTTATGCGACTATTGTTTGTGTTGTCGCTTATTTAATTCTCGGTTTTATTTTAAGTAAGATAATGAAACACAAAAAATACGGAACGATATTCCCTTCTAAATCTTAACAGTAAAAACTAAAATGCCGTCAGCATCATCGCTGACGGATAAAAAGAAATTATTAACAAATAAATATAATAATAAAATGGAGATATTATTTGAACACAAGTACATTAGAATAGAGTGGTATGACGAAATAAAATTTATAAAAAACGTCTGGTACACAGCTACAGACGACATGACTGACAAAGAATATAGAGAAATAGCAGAAGTTCAAACAAGATTTATAGAAGACTATAAACCTATATTGTGGTTAGTTAGTTTGTCGGAATTAGGGTTTGTTGTAGTACCCGAAACGCAAACATGGGCAGATAGTACACTATTCCCGCGAATAATTGCTGCCGGAGTAAAATATATAGCGTTTGTTGTCAGTCCAAATATTTTCGCACATGTAGCCGTAGAACAATTAATGGAAGAAGAAACCACTAAAAATGCAGACTTTCATGTTAAATACTTTGAAACAGACATTACTGCTGTAAACTGGCTGAAATCTAATTTGAAACCCTAAAAATTAGTCAAGTTAAAAATTTTCAACCGATTTTAATAAAATGATAGATTTTAAAACATATATAAAAGAATTGCAAAGTGTTCCGATAGATGAAATTACGGAACACTCTAAACGGTCTGCGCTGGAGACAATTTTAAATCAGGCTGCTACAGCTAATCAAACTAAGAAAATAATTGTTCTGCACGAGCCAAAACGTAAAGACAATTATGGACAACCCGATTTTAAAATCTATACTGAAAATTCTATCATCGGATACGTTGAAAATAAGAAGATTACCGAAAATCTTGATAAAGTCTTAAAATCCGAACAAATTAAAAAATATCGTGAACTATCACGAAATCTCTTAATTACTAATTATATAGACTTTGTCTGGATAAAAGACGACATAATACAACAAGAAACTTTGTGCGATATTAAAACTTTGCCAAAGTTTGAAACTTTGGCAAAGTTGAATTACGAAAAAGTAGAAAGACTTTTATTAAACTTCTTTTCGCAAGCTCCCGAAAAAATATCTTCTCCAAAAGAGTTGGCACTTGCTTTGGCGCTTCGTTGCAAAAACTTGAAAGATTTTATAAACGAAGAACTTACAAGACAACACAAACTAAACGAGCAAGATATTTTGCATGAACTTTATAATGCCTTCAAAAACAATATTTTCTCAGAATTAACGGTTTCCGAATTTTCAGACGCATTTGCGCAAATGATTACTTTTGGGTTATATTTAGCCGGTTTAAATGCGGACACAAAGCTAATTACAATTAAAAATACCAGAGATTTTATCCCTGCTAATTTTCAATTAATAAAAGAATTGTACAAATTTTTTGAAGTCTTAGAACAACCCGAATATAAAGAAACGAAATGGATAATTGATGAAATAATATCTATTATAAACAATATTCAATGGTCTGATTTAAAGCAAAATATGAGATTTAAATCACAAAACCCTGCCAGCGTTTTCCATGCTGGCAGGGTTGATACTGACCCGTATATTTATTTTTACGAAACTTTTCTTGCTACCTACGACCATAATTTACGAAAATCAAAAGGTGTTTATTACACTCCGCCACAGGTAGTTAATTTTATTATTCGTTCAATAGATGAAATTTTAATCAACACGTTTAATCTTGCGAACGGATTAGCCGAGCAAAATAAAGTAACAGTCCTTGACTTTGCAACAGGAACTGGAACTTTTTTATTGGAAATTTTTAAAATCGTGTTAGATAAAATCCCTGATAATTTTGAAAACACGCATGAATTAACCGAAAAACACAAAATAATAATAAGAGACCATATTTTAAAAAACATCTACGGATTTGA
Organism: Draconibacterium orientale; assembly: GCA_020719345.1. Classification (GTDB taxonomy): domain Bacteria; phylum Bacteroidota; class Bacteroidia; order Bacteroidales; family DYQJ01; genus DYQJ01. Next base: position 22,302 of record DYQJ01000020.1, read on the forward strand.
GTATCTTATTGCACCTTACACAATTGCGCATCTAAAACTTTCGCAATTCCTAAAAGAAAACCGCTACGATTTTGCCGACAAAGACCGTTTACAAGTTTATTTAACAAACACATTAGAGCCGGTTGATAAGCAAATAAGAGTTCCTTTTATGCCGCAACTCTCAAAAGAAACACAAACAGCACAAGAAATAAAAGACAAATCAATATTAGTAATTACCGGAAATCCACCTTATTCGGGAATTTCAAAAAATAACGGAACATGGATAAGTGAGCAAATTGATAAATATAAATTTGTTGACGGCGAACCTTTGGGAGAGAAAAAACATTGGCTAAACGATGATTATGTAAAATTCATGCGGTTTGCGCAAGACAAAATGGACAAAGCCGAGCAAGGAATTGTCGGAATAATTACAAATCATTCGTTTTTAGACAATCCTACTTTTCGCGGAATGCGTCAAAGTTTAATAAATACTTTTGACCAACTTTATTTTATTGATTTACATGGTAATTCCTCAAAAAAGGAGACTACTCCAGATGGAAACAAAGACGAAAATATTTTTGATATTAAACAAGGCGTAGCAATTTCAATCCTTATAAAAAAGAAAGGACTGAAAAAAGGTGTTTTTCATGCAGATTTTTGGGGAGATAGAGAGATGAAATTAAAGTTATGTTTAAATAATTCTTTGCAAAATGTTGATTTTAACGAATTAAAGCCAAATTCTCCATTTTATTTTTTGCTTCCTAAAAACGAAAAACACAGACAACAATATGAAAACGGCTGGAAAATAACAGATATTTTTGGATTAAACACAGTAGGAATTGTTACTGCCAGAGATAATTTTGTTATTGATTATGAAAAAGATAACCTTGAAAAAAGAATTAATGATTTTACAAATAAAGAATATTCGGATAAAGAAATTATACATAAATATTCTTTAAAAAACACTTCTACTTTTAATTTAGAAAAATCGCGAAATAATTTGTGCAAAATAGAAAAAAGCAAATTACAAAATGAGTACAAAAAAATACATTATCGCCCATTTGATATTAGGCATATTTTTTATAATAATGATTTGATTGAAAGACGAATGTACAAATTAATGTCAAATATGTTAGAAGATAATTTAGCATTAATAACTGTTCGTCAGGTTGCTGAAGGTATTTTTTCGCACTCATACATTACTGACAAAATAACAGATTTCCGAACAACTTTAAGCAACAAAGGTGGCAGTTATGTTTTTCCATTGTATATTTATTCTTCTAATACATTAATTTACAATATACAAACTAATAATTATAAAACAAAATTGAATCTGCAAAATTTTAAAAAAGCCGAATTAGAATTTGCCAGACACAAAAACATTTTTGAAAAAAAGCAAAAACCTTCACACGAAGATATTTCTATTTTTGAAGAACATAAAGCAACTTATGAAGCATTTAAAGCAACAATAGAAAATGAAATTACACCATTAACAAAAAAAGAAAAACCAATTTATGAGTATTCAAAAATTCCAAATTTTACCACTTCTTTTTTAGATTATCTTAAAAACAAATACAAAACAGAATTTTCGCCCGAACAAATTTTGGGTTACATTTATGCCATTCTGCACAGCCAAACATACCGAACAAAATACGCAGAATTTCTAAAATCCGATTTTCCGCGCATTCCATTTCTTGAAATTTCTCCAAAGTTTGAAACTTTGGCAAAGTTGGGAGAAGAACTTATAGAAAAACATTTAATGAAAAAACAATTTTCTTTCAAAGAGTTATCCGAATTAGGAAACTATCCCATCACGGGAGACAATATTGTAGTTAAACCTGAATTTAAAATAATTAAAACAGAATATAAAATTCATAAGCGTTTGTATATCAATAAAACACAATATTTTGAAACTGTTACCGAAGAAATTTACAACTTTTACATAGGTGGTTATCAGGTTTTAGATAAATATCTAAAAGACAGAAAAGGCAGAAGTATTGCAGACGAATTATTTCATATTGTAGAAATAATCAAAACAATACATTTTACCATAGAACAAATGAAAAAAATTGAATTAGAAACAAAAGAATGGATATAAAATGATAGATTTTTATGAGTTTTAAAAAACTGCCAGCTCGGCGTTAAGTTTTTTATTAGTAAAAGCCAAAATTTGGTAGGTTTTGTCTTATTTTAATTAATTTATACTATAAACGGCAACTTTTCCAAAGTTGAAAATTTTGGCAAAGTTTTAATTACAAAACAATTACAGAAGAATAAAAGTTAAAATTATACCCGTTTTGAGTATAATATACTAAGGTTCAAAGGTTTCAATCATTTTGTCTAAAAATCTGTTAATTCCACAAAAAGATGATAAATTTTTATCTCTTTT
>DYQJ01000215.1 GCA_020719345.1 Draconibacterium orientale
GGAGGTTACCTATTTTCTACAAAGATTACGCAACTACGTTGCTAAATAGTTACATTTATAATTCATAATTTATAATTTATAATTTGCTTAAAAACCTTTTATCCATTTTTTTATCTGTGTCAAATTTTCATTCTGGATTCCGTTATCTTCTAAGTTTTGTAGTCCTTCGTTGAAGATGTCCGAGAATTTTTTGTTGTCGTATTCGGAGTCCTTAAACGAGAGATATATTTTTTTATAGTTCTCGTGGTCTTCGTTGAGGAAGTATGCAAGCGCAAGATTTGCCACAGTCGGCGTTTTATCTTCGGCTATATCAAATGCTTTTTTTGCATAATTTAGCGCAGACGAGTATTTTTCTGTTAAGATGTAATAATAAGATAGTTCACTCCACATATCAGATATTGTTTTGATAAGTTTTTTATCATTTTTATAGTCGTCCTTATCAAGCATGGTTTCTAAATATTCTATCGCCTTGTTTTGCAAATCTATTTTTATCTCCATGTCGGTTTCTTCTTCGGCTTGTAATTTATAATATTCGGCTAAGATAATTGCTTGTTCTAAGTCTTGTATATTTAAGATGTCGTCTGTTGTAACTAACTTATATTCAACTTTGTCGGCTATATTCATTTCTTGATATTGGAATTTTTGTATAAACTCGGCGTAGTCCATTTTAATATTTCGTTTGTAAAAAGTTCCGTTTTCGGTGATAGTAAAGAAGTTGTGGTCTTCTATTTCTATGCTCTTGCAATATTCTGGGGAATATGTTTTTAACGGTGTCGCATTTATATCAAATATAGTTAATTTTTTGTCTTCGGCACACGAGATAAAATGTTTACCGTCGTGAGTAAATTTAATATCGGTAATTTTTTCTACATGCAATTTAGTGCTGTGAAGTAGTTGTCCGTCGAAGTTCCATAGTCGGATGATGTTATCTGTACATGCCGTTATAAAGATATTAGAGTCTGGCGAGCAAGCCACTTTATTAACCATTCCTTTATGACGATGAAAAGTTTTAATTGCCTCTCCTTCAATAGTCCACAAAGTAGCGGTTCGGTCTTCGTTGGCAGTGATGAAATATTTGCCGTCATGCGAAAAATCCAAATCAAGGACTGTGTATTCAGTATCAATATTTTTAACAAGTTCTCCGGTGATGCTCCACATCGCTATAACAAAATCTTGCGAGACCGTAAAAAAATGTTTGTTGTCAGGTGCAAATTTAACTACGGTGATGTCGTCTTGGTGATGATTAATATTTTTTATCACCTTCATCTCCGAGTCCCAGAGAATAACATTTCTGTCGGCATCTCCTGATAGTATATATTTTTTGTCTTTTGAAATGTCAATGGAAGTTATCTGCGATTTGTGCGCGCTGTATTGTTTAATGTCTTGATTTAAAATATTTAGTCGCACTAAGAATTTATTATTATTCAAGATAAAAATAGAGTCGTTGAGTTTTTTCAGAAGTGAGGCATCTAAGTTTGTTTTTATTTGATATTCTTCTATACCATTTAAGTACCATCTTTTAAGTGTTTTGTCGTTTCCGCAAGAGTATAATATCGTCTCCTCAGAGTTTGTTCGGGCAAAATGTGCTTCACTGCTGTGTCCTCTTAGAGTTGCGACGATGTCAAAGTTCATGTTCCATAGCAGGATGGTATTGTCAGTGCAACATGTTATTATCTTATTTCCGTTTCGTGAAAAACATGCCGAGATGATGCTGTTATTAGTTATTTCAAAGGTAAAAACTTTTTTGCCTTCGGTGTTCCATATTTGAGCTTTTCCATCAGTTGTTGTAGTTAATATATGTTTGCCGTTTGGCGCAAAGTCAACATAACGGAACATGTTGTTTTCTTCAGTGAAGGTTTGCAATTTTTTGCCTTCTATATTCCATACAATTGTTGTTTGGTCGGAGGAGCAAGTTACAATATATTTTCCATCGTCAGAGAAGTCGGCGTCCCAGACAGCACTTTGATGTCCTTGAAAAGTTCGTATCAAATTACCGTCCATGTCCCATAGTTTTGCGGAGTAGTCTCCGTTTGCTGTCAAGAAATATTTATCGTCTGGGGAAAATCTAACCGCTAATATAGCATTAGAATTGCATTCATATTCTTGTAAAATAGTTCCTTTCAAATCCCAACGAATGACTGTTTTGTCATCGGAGGCAGTTAAAATTTGTTTGCTGTCCTTAGAAAAGCTTAGGTTATTTATTACTGCTGTGTGTCCCACTAATTTTGTAACTTCTTTATTATCGGTGTCATATATAGTAGCAATATTTCCGGTGACAATAGCATATAATTTGTCGTCTGGAGATATTTCCATGTAATTAGGTTTTTGGTCGAGGTCTAATATATTTTGATAGAGTATATTATTATAATATATCTGATTAAAAAAGTTAAGCGTTTTTATGTTGTTCTCCAATTGTAAAGAATATTCTATCAGCCGCATTGACTTTGTAGGATTAGTATTTATCTGGTCGTATGCAATGTAGTATAGCCGTTGAATATTAGCTTCTTTTAGGAGTTCTTCTGTTTTTTGTGTTTGTCGTTTAGCAATTACGCCTAATATTAGCGAGACAACAAAAAGTATAGATATCAGGACTGCTCCTGTTTTTTTGATAAAATTCCATCTTTTTTCGCGTCTGCTGGTTTTGTCTTTAAATTTATTGCTACGGGCGAGAAATTCTTTATGACTTTCTGTGGGTCTCGGATTTTTATTTTTTTCGGAGGCATCTTTTAGCCAGTCGTTAGCGGCGTTTAATTCTACTCCTCTAAGTAGCAGGTCGTCTGCCTTTTTACTTTCTATCCACTCTCCTGCACGTTTCCCCCACTTGTTATGTGCTTGTACGTGTTCACGGTCGGCATCTAAGTATCTTGTGAGTTCGCTGAAGGAAATATTAAAGTCGGTGTTCTCCGGATTGAAATAAACAATATTCGCATTATCAAATTTATTTTTTTCTTCTTCGGGTAGCGTCTCGTATTCTAAGACTATTATTCTTTTGCCGAGTTCTTTAGCCAATTTAAGTTCGTCTTCAAAATGTTTTTGTGTGGTCAAATTAGAAGAATAGACAAAAATGATATTGTCCGAGTTTCGTATTGCCTCTTTAATGATATTAAAAAAGTCTTCGGTCTTGTAAATATTTTCGGCATTGTTCCACACAAATTTGCCGCTTATTTGTAATTTATAGTTTAGTTTTCGGGCGAAGTCACTTTCACGTTCCGAGTAAGATAAATATATTTCAGGTGAGAAATTAGATATTTCAGATTCACTTGCCGTTATAAATTGCTGGTGCAAAGGAGTTTCCACATATTTTGGTCGCTGTGTTGCTTCGGCGAGCCATATTTTGGCTTTTTCAAATTCGTAATTATTAAGCAATAGAGATTTGATTGAATTTTGTTTTTTCCACTCTATCGCCATTGACAAATATTTCTTATGTAAAAAATGATAGTTTTTGTCGTGATTAATATTTGCGGTCAGTCCGTCTATTGCATGTTTAAATCTTTCTGGAGACGTGAGGTCAATTGTCTCTAATTCGGCAAGTTCTTCTATGAGTTCGCTTCGTTCAATTTTTTCGAGCATCACTACAATAATTCTTTTTTCAAAGAGTAAGGCGTGTTGTGCTTCTTCTAAGCAGTATTCTGTTTTGATAGATTTTTTAGAGACAAAATATATAATAGAGTCTGCTCGTTCTATGGCGAGATGATTTGCCTCCATGAAGTCACCGGTGTAGTCGTTGTTGTCGGCGGCGGTTATGCCGTTTCTTGCCAATTCAAAATATATTTTATCCCGTATCTCACTCTCTTCTTCTGTATAAATAAAAAATACGTCAGTATATTGATTATTAACATTTTTGCGAGATTTTAAGATATAATCTAAGTGTAAATTTGTTGGTATTGTTGGTGGTTGTTCGTCAGTGAATTTTATTGATAACCATTTTTCTGCCTCAAAGAGTTTTTTGTCGGCGATTAAATATTTCTCGTTGTATCTGTTTCGCTGCCATTCTAATGCACTGATTAATATATTAGTGTGCAATTTCAGATATTTTGGATGTGACTCCATAACTTGTATCAGACCGTTCATAGATTTTTGAAAATCATCTTGGTCTTCTCTAAAATATATCCAATTCAATTTGGCTATCACCTCGTTCATATCTTTAATATTTTCGGTCGGCAAGACATGTAAAATAGGAATGATTCGCTTGTTATATTTTATGGCGAGTTCTACTTCTAATTTGCAATATTGCGACTTGATAGAATTAGGAGAGATGACAAAAATAAAGTTGTCGGATTTCTCTATCCCGTTATTTATTTGCTCCTGAAAATCTACGGCGAGCGGAATGTTGTTCTGGTCAAACCATATATCAAAGTTGCGTTGACTAAGCTCCGTATATAGTTTGGTCGCAAATTCTTTACTCGGAGTGCGGGCATAGGAGATAAATGCAGTGATAGTAGTTTTTCTGCTATCTTCTATATATTTCTTTTGCAACGAGGTAGGCGAGTATTCTTTTCGGATATTGGCATTTTCCAACCATTGTTTTGCCGATTCTAGTTTGAATCCGCGAAGTAAATATTTTACCTCCATATTGTTACGTTCCCATTCTAAGGCGCTAACTAATATTTGTTTATGCAAATCAAACTCTAAGTAATTTTTATTTATAAGATTTATAAATTTTTCTATACTTTTAGCGAAATTCGTCTGGTCTTTAAAATCAAGATAATATATTTTTTTTATAGCTTCGGGAAAGTCTTTTTCTTCGCTGTCGTCTGTCAGAATCGGAATTATGCGCTTGTTAAGTTTGCCTGCATATTCCAGCTCTTTCAATATTTGTGGATTGTTGATGCTGTTCTTAGAGATAAAAAACACGAAGTTACTTGTTTTTTCTATTGCCTCCAACGAAGCGGCGAGTAGATTTTCGCCGGCTTTCAAATCGGCATCTCGGTACCATATAGTGAATGCTTTGCGGATAATTGCAAAATAGATTTTCTCTAAAATAGATTTTTGTTGAGAACTGTACGCAAAAAACATATCTGTTTGATTATCAGAAAAATATTCTTTAGACTCGCAAATATATTCGCAGTGAAGGTCGCAAGGTAAACATGGCGGCTGCTGGTGTTCAAACTCTGTTTTCAGCCATATCTCAGCTTCGCGAAGCTCCATCAGTAGCAAATGCTCGGGCATACGATAGTTGCGTGACCATTCAACAGCACGCACAAGATAGTCACGATGTCGGCTAACATAATCATCTTCTTGGATAAGTAATTTCAATAAAGATTCTAAGCCGCGGTCATAATTATCTATAAATTCCCACTCTGCTTGCGGTAGTGAAGTATTATGACGTTGACGACAATAAATCCAATTAAGCTTAGATATTGTTGGATGCATTTTGTCCCAGACCTCCTTAGTTTGCGGTTCTATATGCAAAATAGGGATTATGCGCTTGTTATACTGAACAGCAAGCTTTACTTCTTTGAGACAATATTCGGATTTTAACGAATGCGGGGCGATAATAAAAATAAAGTTCTTCGCCTTCAAAATGCCCTCGTCTATTTGCGTTTGAAAGTCCACGGCAAGCGGTATGTCATTCTGGTCAAACCATACTTCTAAATTTTTCTCTTTCAAACTGTCATGCAGCTTTGTAGCGAAAAATTTACTTTCGGCTCGACCATACGAAATAAAAACGTCACTCTCTTTTAAAGAAATATTTTTGTTACTCATCTTAAATTTAAAAAAGCATAAAATTTGCACAAAACTAATATTTTTTATTGAAAAAACAGATTATTTTTTATTACTTTTGTAAAAAAAAATTTAAAGTAAAATTTACATAAAAAAAAATTTAATTCCTGAAGAAAAAATTTGTTTTTAATCTAAAAAAATATTACCTTCGTGTTTTTTGATAAGATGATGTTATACGGCATAAAAAAATTTACAGAATAAAATAAATTTAAAAAATAAATATATGGAAAACAAACAAATAATAAGACAAGAAGTATTTTTCTTAGGGACAACAGTTTTAGAATATTTTAAAAATTTGTGTAAAGAAGATGGATTAGAATATTCAGACGAACTTTTTGAAAAATTTATAGAATTTCTTAAAATAGACATTCCTAATTTTATAAGACAATATGAAGAATCTTGATTTTTAAAATAAAGTTAAAAAAGAAGTGAGAATATTCCTTTAGACAAAAATAAAGTCGGACAAAAAAGTGTAGAGGCAGATAAAAATTTTAGTATAATAAAAAGATGAAACCACAAATTTTATTATTTATAAATTACAGTAACGGTTTAAAGCATAACGCTGTTTATGATAATTTGCAAGACATTTACACAAGTCTTGAACAGTTACGAGCTGAAGAAGAAATTAACGATAACATTCCGACTGTAGAGTTTTTTAAAATTCATTTAGAAGACAACGATGATTATTTTCAACTTTTTCAAGTCAAACTTGGTTTCATATTCAATATTTTCCAGTATTTGATAAAAGATAGCTAATATTTTCTAAAAAAATAAGGAAAATATTTCACTTCAAGCGACAAATAATCAAAATAATTACTCTTACAAAAGTTTTTTATAGACATGGCGTTTGTTTATTAATAATTGTGATTCTTGAATGTTTTTTGTGGAATAAATGATTTTTTAAGAAATTTGATATTTTTAGCATTACTTTTTAGCACTACCATGACTTTGCTCTTGTTTAATCAGCAATGTTGTACAAATATTTTTTATAAATAAAAATTATCAAAATGAAAAAAATACCTTACGGAATTAGTAGTTACGAAAAAATAAAAGATGAAAATTACTATTATATAGACAAAACAAAATATATAGAAATAATTGAAAATTATGGTTCAGCATACCATTTTTTCCTACGTCCCCGCCGATTTGGCAAAAGTTTGTTTGCTTCTGTATTAGACCATTATTA
>DYQJ01000216.1 GCA_020719345.1 Draconibacterium orientale
CTTTTTATTAATAATTTCTCCATATTACTTTTTTTATTACAAAGATAATAATTTGATAGCGTAAAATAATGGTGACTAAACACGCTATTTATTTTATTTTCAAGTACTTATAAAATTCGTTTATTTATAATTTTGTATATACATTTTAAATGTTATATTATTGAAAATCAGATATATAAAAAAATATTTGTATATATGAAAAATCAGTAAATTTGAATTTTGGTCACTATTTTTATACGCTACCAACGTATTAGCAAAATCTTTGTAGAAAAAATAACGAAAAACTATGTAGTGTGGAGGTTACCTATTTTCTACAAAGATTACGCAACTACGTTGCTAAATGCGCTATTTTAAATTTCGGCATCTTTCATAACCGCTTAAAAGTAGGTTACACTTTTTTCTCTGCGAAACTCTGCGAGAAATTGATAATCAAATATTTTCACGCAGAGTTTCGCAAAGTGTAAACTAATAAATGAAAGATGCCCTATTTAGCACCTAATTAATATATTGAATATCAACATTTTTTCTCGCAGAGTTTCGCAAAGATTTGATTATCAATAAATTTAGGTGCTAAATAGTTACAATTAATGTTATTGTACCTATTTAGCACCTATTAATGTATTGAATATCAATACTTTTTCTCGCAGAGTTCCGCAAAGTTAAAAAACGCAGAGTTTCGCAAAGATTTGATATTCAATATATTAATAGGTGCTAAATAGTTACAATTTTTTTCAAATTATCTTATTTTTCAAAAAATTTAAACAGTAATAATATGATTTATAGAATATTAATGTTCTTGTTGCTTGCTTTTGCAGTAGCGAGTTGCAACAAAAATGTGGACAATGATGACCACACAAACCAAACCGAGCATATTCATGCGGAAGAAGGACACGAAGGAGAAGAACATGAAGAGGTAAAAGTTCAATATACTGCATACAATTTTAGTTACGAGTTATTTGCAGAGGCAGATGCTTTTGTTGTCGGCGAGAAGGGAAATATTTTATCGCATTTCTCTAAGTTACCTAATTTTAAGGCAGTTGAGACAGGGGCAGTTTCAATAGTTCTCACGATAAACGGAAAAGAAGTTAGACAAACTCTTGAAAAACCGACAAGGAAAGGAATTTACAGCTTTGATATAGTTCCGGAAATAGCAGGAAAAGGAACTTTAAGTTTTGAGCTTGACACTTCTATAATAATAATTTCTGAGGTAACAGTTTTTTCAAATCATGAGGAGGCACATGAAAAAGCAGAAAGTCCGGAAGTTTCAAAAGTTAATACCGTAGTTTTTACAAAAGAACAATCTTGGAAAATAGATTTTAAGACGGAATTTCCTAATAAACAACCTTTTGGACAAGTTATCAGAACGGTAGCGAAGGTAGAATCAGCATCTGGTGACCAGACGGTTATCGCAGCAAAGACAAGCGGAATTATTGTTTTTTCAAATTTCAATATTGTAGAAGGCAATAATGTTACTTCGGGAGAACGACTCTTTGCAATTTCTTCAAGTGGCATGTCCGAAAATAATATTTCAGTTAAACTTGCCGAAGCAAAGAGCAATTTTGAAAATGCCGAGTCCGATTACAATAGACATGTAGAACTCGCAAAAGATAAAATTATTTCCGAAAAAGAATTGCAAACTGCTAAAAATCTGTATGAAACTACAAAAGCAGTTTACGAAAACTTAATCAATAATTTTAGTGCTACCGGGCAGAGTATAACGAGTTCTATGTCAGGGTTCATCAAACAAATATTTGTTTCAAATGGTCAATATGTAGAAGCTGGACAACCACTTATTAGTATTTCACAAAATAAAAATCTGGTTTTAAATGCTTTTGTACAACAAAAATACATAAGCATTTTATCTTCTATTAATTCAGCAAATATCAAGACCTTATACGATAATCAAACTTACACTTTTGAAGAATTAAATGGTCAGGTTTTATCTTATGGCAAATCAACAAGTGAAGATAATTTTTTGATTCAAGTTAATTTGCAAATAGATAACAAAGGTAGCTTCGTGCAGGGCAGTTTTGTTGAAATATATTTAAAAACGCTTACTAATTCGCAAGCGCTAACTGTTCCAAACTCTGCCGTTTTAGAAGAACAAGAAAATTATTTTCTGTTTGTTCAAATTAATCCTGAGTTATTTGAAAAACGCGAGATAAAAATTGGTGGTTCGGATGGAATCCAAACAGAAATCGTCTCTGGTTTATTACAAAACGAACGAATAATATCACAAGGCGCCATGTTAGTGAAACTTGCACAGTCGTCTGGTGCGTTAGACGCTCACTCGGGACATGTTCATTAAAAATATAAAATTATGATAAACAATATAATAAAATTTTCACTGAGCAACAAATATTTAATATTAGTTGCCTCATTAGTATTGTTGATTTTCGGAACGCGAACGGCAAGCGAAATGGATGTGGATGTATTTCCCGACCTTACTGCTCCTACTGTTGTTGTCATGACCGATGCTCATGGTATGGCTTCTGAAGAGGTGGAACGACTGGTAACATTCCCAATTGAAGCTGCAGTAAACGGTGCTACCGGAGTTCGCCGAGTTCGTTCTGTCTCTTCGCAAGGATATTCTTTTGTCTGGGTAGAATTTGACTGGGGAACAGATGTTTTTAAAGCCCGACAAATAGTTAGCGAGAAATTAATTTCTATTAGCGAGCAGATGCCCGGCGGCATAGCGCAACCTACACTTGCTCCGCAGTCAAGCGTGATGGGCGAAATATTTTTTGTTGGTTTACAAGCAGATACAACAGATATGATGACTTTACGAACCATAGCCGAATGGAATTTGAAACCTTTAATATTAGCTACCGGCGGCGTTTCGCAAGTGACAATTATCGGCGGCGAGTACAAACAATATCAAGTTTTGGCTGACCCCATGAAGATGAGATTTTATAACGTTACAATACAAGAGCTGGCGAAGGTTTGCGAAGGAATAAGTCAAAATTCTACCGGAGGAGTAATTCGTGAATACGGAAACGAATATGTAGTTAGAGGGATTGGACGAACATCTGATTTAGAAGAACTTGCGAACACATACGTAAAATCGGTAAACAATAAACCTATACGAATAGATGATGTTGCCGAAGTTGTTATTGGCGGCGCCGTAAAAATGGGATATGCTTCGGAAAATGCTAAGCCGGCAATCATCATTTCTATCTCCAAACAACCTAATGCTAATACTTTGGAGGTGACCAAAAATATAGAAAAAAATATAGCAACAATAAAATCTACGTTACCTGCCGATGTTCGTGTGGACACAAAAATTTTTCGACAAGCCGATTTTATTGAAATCTCGGTGAATAATGTTCAAGATGCACTCATAGAAGGCGGTATTTTTGTTATTATTGTGTTGTTTTTATTTTTAGGAAGTTTTAGAACTACTATTATTTCGCTGTTAGCAATTCCTCTCTCGCTGATGGGAGCAATTTTAGTTCTCAAAGTATTAGACTTCAATATCAATACCATGAGTCTTGGCGGGATGGCAATTGCTATCGGTTCGCTGGTAGATGATGCTATTATTGACGTGGAAAATGTTTATAAGCGGCTCAAACAGAACAGATTATTACCGAGTGACTTACAACAAAGTTCGTTTACCGTAGTTTTTGAGGCTTCCAAAGAAATAAGAGCTTCTATTTTAAATGCGACTTTAATAATTATTGTTGCTTTTTTACCGCTATTTTTTCTGTCCGGTATGGAAGGCAAGATGTTAAAACCGCTCGGAATATCTTTTGTTGTATCGCTTGGAGTTTCATTAATTGTTGCGATGACTTTAACACCATTGCTGGCAAAGATGATGCTATCAGATGAAAAATATCTTGCCAAAAACGAGAAAGAGAGTTGGCTCACACGTAAGTTATCGGCTATTTATGAGAAATCACTGATTTGGTCAATAGAACACAAAAAAATAATTCTCTTCCCCACCGTTGGACTGTTTGTTATAGCCATGATAATCTTCATGACTTTTGGAAGAAGTTTTTTACCTGAATTTAATGAGGGCGCGCTGACTTTGTCGGTAGTAACCAAACCGGGTACTTCTCTGGAGGAGAGCAATAATTTGGGGAATCTTGTAGAGACCGAAATGTTATCTATTCCCGAAGTAACAAGTACTGCTCGTAGAACCGGACGAGGAGAATTAGATGAGCATTCGCAAACAGTAAACAGTGCCGAGATAGATATAAATTTCGTCATCAAAGACCGTTCACAAGAAGAATTTATGGAAGAGGTGCGAAAGAAATTGGTAGCGTATAAAAATAGTGACCAAAATTCAAATTTACTGATTTTTCATATATACAAATATTTTTTTATATATCTGATTTTCAATAATATAACATTTAAAATGTATATACAAAATTATAAATAAACGAATTTTATAAGTACTTGAAAATAAAATAAATAGCGTGTTTAGTCACCATTATTTTACGCTATCAAGAAATTATCTTCTATACCGGGCATCGCTTATACCGTAGGACAACCGCTCGGGCACCGCATAGACCACATGCTCTCCGGCACCAGAGCCAATATTGCTATTAAGTTGTTTGGCAATGATTTGAATAAAATATTTGCTCTGGGCAACGAAATTAAAGCTAATATCATTGATATAGAAGGATTAGTAGATGTGAATGTAGATCAGCAAATAGAAATTCCGCAAATTCAGATACGCGCAAATCGTGAAATGCTGGCATTCCACTCAATATCTCTATCGCAGTTTAACGAGTTTATTGACATTGCATTCGGCGGTGAAAAATTAGCCGATATCTACGAGGGACAACGAAGCTTTGATTTAATTCTTAAATTTAATCCTGCTTATACATTATCAATAGAAGGCATAAAAGATGCACTGATTGATACGGAGAACGGCAATAAAGTTCCGTTGTCGCAAGTAGCAGAAATTGTCTCTGTTTCGGGTCCAAGTTCAATAAGTAGAGAAAACGTGCAACGTAAAATTGTCATCTCGGCTAATGTCTCTGGAAGAGATTTACGTAGTGTGGTGGAAGATATACAAGATAAAATCAAGACAAATATCACATTCCCAGAAGGGTATAGAGTAGAATACGGTGGACAATTTGAAAGTGAGGCAAAGGCATCACAGACGTTATTGTTGACTTCAATAATATCTATTTTTGTTATCTTTTTACTTTTATATCAAGAGTTTAAAAATTTCAAACTCGCTACTATTATTTTATTAAATCTTCCGCTTGCGCTAATAGGAGGCGTCTTTGCCATTTTTATAACTTCTAATGTTTTGAGTATTCCGGCAATTATCGGTTTTATAACGCTTTTTGGTATAGCCACTCGTAACGGGATTTTACTTGTCTCCCGCTATCAACAGCTACAAGAACAAGGGCAACCACTTTATGAAACAATTATTTACGGCTCCAAAGACAGGTTAATTCCTATTTTAATGACTGCGATAACATCCGCGCTGGCACTTATTCCGCTTGTCATAAAAGGAGATTTACCTGGTAATGAAATACAAAGTCCAATGGCGAAGGTTATTTTGGGCGGTCTGCTTACTTCTACATTATTAAATATTTATGTCGTTCCTATAATTTTTACTATACTCAAAAATCGTGGAATTTTAAAAACAGAATGAAAATGAAAAAAATAACAGTATTTATAATCTTGATGCTTGCTTCTTCACAAATTTTTTCGCAAAACACCGACAGCATCATCTCGCTTATTACGAGCAACAATGTTACGTTAAAGACATTAGCAAAAAAAAATGAAGCGGACAGTTTAGAAAATAGAACCGGAATTTATTTGCAAAATCCAGAAATAGGGTTTAATTATTTGTTAGCCACTCCCAGCGGAATAGGTAACCGAACAGATTTTAGCTTTATGCAAGCGTTTGACTTTCCGACAGCATACCGTTACAAAAGTCAAATCGCTAATTTAAAAAATCAACAGCTTCAGCACTCGTACAAACAAGAATACAAAACTATAATTCTGCAAGCTAAGTTTATATGTATAGACTTGATTTACTACAATTTGCAAATAAAAGAGATTTCTAAACGTTACACCAATGCAGAGAAAATAGCCGATGCTTACAAATCAAAGTTTGAGATTGGCGAGGCAAATATTTTGGAATATAACAAAGCCCAGCTCAACAAATTAAATACCGCAAAAGAATTAGAGACTTTTGAAATAGAAAAGACAGCTCTTCTGAACCAATTAAGCGGTTTAAATGGAAATATTCCGATAACGTTCACTGATACTGCTTTTTTGAAAAATGAAATACCCACAGATTTTGAACTCTGGTATGCAGAAATAGAAAAAACGAATCCGCTATTTACATGGTTAAAATTGGAAATTGAATTGTCCGAAAAACAAGAAAAACTGAACTCGGCGATGTGCTTACCTAAATTGAAAGCCGGTTACATGAGTGAGTTTACTGCCGGACAAAGTTTACAAGGAATTAGTTTAGCCATTTCTATTCCTCTTTGGGAGAATAAAAATCAGATTAAATATGCCAAGCTAAAAACGGAAGCAATGCAAAATTATGAAAATGCAAGTAAATTACAATATTATAACTCATTAAAATCTTTGCATGCCAAAGCAATTGAATTGCAAAAAAGCATAAAAGAATATGAAACTAATTTACAAGTCTTTAATAATTCGGAATTGCTATACCAAGCTCTTGAAAAAGGTGAAATAGATTTAATAAATTATATTTTAGAGATGTCTTTTTACTACCAAAGCTACACGAATTTGTTAGATATGCAAAGAGAATTACAGAAAACGATAGCACAAATGTACGTATATGATTAATTATAAACGCTTATTAACTTTCATACCTTTGTGGTAAAAAAATTGTAACTATTTAGCAACGTAGTTGCGTAATCTTTGTAGAAAATAGGTAACCT
>DYQJ01000217.1:0-6668 GCA_020719345.1 Draconibacterium orientale
TTTCCCAATTGTTATGTTTTACATCTTTAAAACTCAAAAATATTACCGGATAATTAGTGTGATGTTTTTTTATTTCGTCTTCTGTATTCCATATTTGAAGTTCGGTAAATAAATTTGGCTTGCTTTTTTCTTGAATATCAAAATAATAATTAAGCATAGATAAGTTTAATGTTTTCCCAAATCTTCGAGGACGCGGTAATAACAAAACTTGTTTAGGTGCTTCTATTACTTCTCTGATTAATAAACTTTTATCTACATAATAATTGTTTCCTATTATCATGCTTTTAAAATCGGAATTTCCTATATTTAATCTTTTCATTTTTCATTTTTTACAAAGTTAATAATTTTTTCTAAATTACAATTCATTTTTAATTTTTATCCCAATCAAAGTAATATCATCACGTTGTTCTTCTTTATTCTTCCAGTTTTCTATAGCAAGGTTATAAATTTCGCCTTGCTCGTGCATAGTCTTTTTTATACTATTGAAAATTAGTTCTTTCAACTGATTAGTTGAAAATTTGTCGCGATTGGAATTGTTCTGGTCAGTGTATCCATCAGAGCTAAGATATATTGCTCCTGTGTTGTCAAAAGTAATTTGTTCGGTAGTAAATTCTTCTATGTTAAATTTTCTTTGTGTTCCACCGATTGATTTACTGTTTCCTTTTATCGTTTCTATTTCAGAGTAACCTTCTTTATAAACCAATAGTGGACGTTTTGCCCCTGTGAAATTTACAATCGTCTTGTCCGAGTATTTATCTATTCTACAAAAACATACATCCATTCCGTCATTGTTTTCTGACTCGTCTTGTCGTAGTGAGATGACTACTAATTTATGTAACTCTGTTAGAATCTGTGCTGTATCATAAATTTTGCGGCTGTTTACTATTTCATTAAGTAATGTATTGCCAATCATACTCATAAATGCGCCAGGGACTCCATGTCCAGTGCAATCAAGAACCGCAATAAAATTATGAATTATGAATTTTGAATTATGAATTTTGTTTTCGTTTTTTTCTAATTCCTAATTCATAATTCCTAATTCATAATTCTTTTGTGAATACCAGTAAAAATCTCCCGACACGATGTCTTTTGGTCTGAAAATGATGAAGTTATCAAAACATTTGTCAATATTTTGTTTTATAGGGAGAATAGCTGTTTGAATAGTTTGTGCGTAACGGATGCTACCATGTATCATCTCGTTTTTAATTTTGAGTTCATCTTTTTGTTTAATAATCTCACGTTCGGCTTCTTTAATTTTTCTGATGTCAGTATCTATTGCAACAAATTTAACTATTTTATTATTTATATCTATAATAGGAGTCAGAGTCGTTTGCACGTAAATAATCTCTCCATTCTTTGTGTTCGTGTTAGACTCATAAGTGACCGATATTTTTTCTGTTTTAGCTTTTTCCAAGATATTTTGTATATCTTTATTAGTGCTTGCCTCGAACATATTTTTTCCGAGTTTGCTGATAAACTCGTCAAAATTGTATCCGTATAGTCTTGTGAAACCGTCATTTATCCATTCAAAGTTACCGTCTTTGTCCATGATAATCACTGCGTTATCTGTTTCAGAGGCGACGATAGAGAGTTTTTCCAACATTAAATTTATTCTCTCTAATTCTTCTTTTTGTGCGGTAATTTCTTCGTTTTGTTGATGCAGTTCTTCGTTTTTTTCGCTAATTTCTATAGTTCGTTCTTTTACGATAATCTCTAATTTTTCTTTTTGTTTGATTAATCGTCTGGTAAACAATTTTATAATCGCAAACAAAAAAAGTATGAATAAGCAGAAATATATCAAATAAGCCAGCCATGTTCGGTACCATGGCGGGAGAATTTGAAATGCGAATTTATCTATTATACTTTCTATGCCGTATATATTTTTTGCTTTGACTATAAAAATATATTTTCCGATAGGCAGAAAAGAGTATTCTTTTTCTGTTTTCAAATCCCAGTTGCTCCAGTTGTCTTCAAATCCTTCTAGAATATAGCTATATTTTGTTTGATTTTCTTGGTCATAAAAAGGTGCAGCAAAATAAAAACTTATATTGTTATAAGTGTAATCTATTTTTATATTATTTTGTAATATTTTGTTATTTATTTTGTTCCCATAAAAAATAGTACTGTCTTCTCCTATTTTGATTTCTCTGATATGGCAAGGAAAGTTGAGTTTATAATTTTTTATATCTAATTTTTGGTCATATCTAAAAAGTCCATCGCTTCCTCCTACCCAAAATATATTGTCAGAGTCACAATAAATAGTTTCTATTCCATCTATTTGTGGGAGTCGGCAAAATGGCGAGTTATATAAAATAAATTTATTATCAGCATCTTTCAATAATATATAGATATCATTATTTTTATTGTCCCAGCTTGCCAGAAAAATGTCGCCATTTTGGGTTTCCTTAATAAACGCTACATCAGTTGAGCCATCGGCGAATTTGTCGCCGAAGATAGTAAATTTCTCAAATTTATCACTTTTTTCATTATAAAAATATATACCTTTTTTTGTAGCCACTAATATATAATCTTTGTAGAGATATGGTAAACAAGAGTTTAAATCGGGGATTCCTTGCTGTTGCTTATAATATTCAACTTTTTGCGGATTTAATATATCATTTTGATTTATAGTTATTTTGATAATTCCGTTTGTATAAGTTCCTGCCCATAAAGTGCCATTTTTATCTTCTATTATACCTCTAATTTCGTCTTTTACTCCTTCTAATTTTCCTTGGTAAGTCCAATTATTGTTTTCATATTTCAGCGTAATTAGTCCTAATAAGTCGTGAAAATCTGTAGAGTATATTCTACGACTATCAATTTGTGATTGACAAATACAATTAGCGGCTCCTCCAGTATAAATTTGTCTGGCAGTAGTTCCATTTATCTCAAATATACCGCTTTGAGTAGCGGCGAGTAAGAGTTCGGTTTCTTCTAATTTAAAGTTGTATAACATCCAATTCTCGCCTGCCGGAATATCTGTTATTTCTATCGGCTGATTGTAAGTGTTTATATAATAGACGTTTTGAAAAGTAGCGACATATATAATTCCTTTGTGTCGGATAACACTTAGCACGAAATTTTTAAGTCCATTCTGTTTATTCCAAAAAGTCCAGTCAAAGCTGTAGTCTGTTTTTGTAATTCCGTTATCAAGTCCGAGCCATAGATTTTTGTTGTAGTCGGTTTGAATAGTTCGTACGTTGTTATTTTGTAACAAATTATTTTCATCAATAATATCTGTATTATTTTGTTTATCAAATATTAAGCAACCTTTTTTCATTGAGCCGAGCGAAAAAAGTGAGTCGTTAATAACCTTAGCACAATAAATATTATTATCTTCAAAAAAAGTTGGATAAATATTTTCTATCTTAGTAAAATTGTCAAAATTTGGGACATTAAAAGAAAACAAACCACTTGTCCTCGTAGGTAGAAAAATAGTTTTATCTTTGTAAATAAAAGCTTTATTAAAATTATGGTCATTCGTAAAAATAGAAAAATTGTCAGTTGGTAACATAACGTTTTCTTGTATTTTCATCATGCCTTTTTTTGTCAGTCGCGTGAAAAAAGTATTGTTATAAATGAAGTCTCCTCTAAATACGCCGTCTTCGCCGCAATTATAAATATTTATTTTATTGGTAGTTGGCTCATATTCAAAAATGTTTTCGGGAGTTCTAAAATAAACATAATCGTCAGTGTTTGCAATAGAGAAGACGGAGCCAATTTTTATAGTCGTGTCAGCTATTAAGTACGTTAAATCTTTGTAAAAAATCTTGCCGTCATCAGTGGTTTCCAAGACACCAAAATTATCTATGCTGCCTGCATAAATTTTCCCGTCTTTGTGCTGACACATGCCATAGGTAGCCGAGTTATTGGGCATCGGTATTTGCTTCCATTTTGCGCCGTCATTGCAGATAATTCCATACTCTACTACTCCGAAGTACAAAATATTACTCACCGAGTCCTGTACGATAGAAAAAACTTGCGGAGAGGCATTGTATTCTTTTGTAGAATAATTTTTTAATAGCGGAAATCCAAACTCTTGAGAATTAGAATATGCTATTGAAAACACCAAAAATACTGCTAAAAATATCCTTTTCATATTTAAATTTAATGAATAATGAATAATTGTCAGTTGTTAATTTTTATATTTGATGGTTCTTGAATGATTTTTTGTGGAAAACTTTGCGAAACTTTGCGAGAAATTGATAATCAAAAGTTTCACGCAAGATTTAAAATCAAATTTCACAAAAAACATTCAAGAACCTTTTAAATTGACTAATTGCAAATGTATAAATTTAGAAATAATAAGTATAAATAAAAAAAAATATTTTAGTTTATTTTTAAAAATAAAAAAAACGTGCCAAATGAAATTTTGGCACGTCATAAAATGAACTTTTACTCTATATGAAAAACAATTTCTGTTCGTGATTCATTCCCTAATAGGTCTATTGCTCTTATTTTCAGGATATTTTCGCCTGCTATAAAATTTGTTATTGTCGCTGTAGCCAACATTTCTACCGAGTTATTTAGCGAATAATAAATTTTGTCTACTCCTACGGTTTTATCTTGTGCTGACAGATATATTTTTAGCTGTGGCGGGTAAACCTTAGAATTATTTTTGGTTTTAGTGGCGGCTACACTAAAAGTGGTAAAAATTTCGGGTCCTGTTTCGTCTACCTTAAAGAATGTTGAAATTTGATTTGAATTATTAACATTGTCGTAACCGTTGATGTCTATGGTATGTAAACCGTTGCCGCTGACCGAAAATGGCTCGTTATAATCTTGTTCGGAGGCAAAATCTAATGAGTAAGTTATATTTTTTAAACCGGCTTCGGAGTCTGTGGCTTTCAAAACTATTTTAGTTTCTTTATTTATATAGGTTGTGTCGTGCATTTTATACGTTTGACCTACAAAGCCATGACTTAATTCGGGTCCCGACAAGTCCATGTATGAGTAGAACAATAACTTATTTTTGGTGTCCACGACTGTTTTATTATTAACATTGTCCACAGCATAATATTTAACCGATATATTTCCGGTTTGCAAAGGCAGACTAAACGGTTTATCATATAACAGATATTCGGCATTGTTGATACTATAATAAATTGATTTTACACCTGCGCGATTATCTATTGCGGTTAGTTTAAGTTTTGTGCGTCCGGAGGAGTATTCTTTGCCATTAGCAAAAAAGCTATCTCCCAGAATTTCATCTACTACTATAGGTGCTGTTTTATCAACGAAAAAATTATATGCCTTGCTTTCTTCTTCGTTTTGAACATTATCTACGGTTTTATACGTTAAAGTATGTTCTCCTTCAGTGATTGAGCTTGCTGTTATAGGATTGATATAAACTTGTTCGGTATTTTTGTCTAATACATAATAAGTTTTTCTACTTCCGGCAAAGGCATCTTCCTGTTTTAGCGAAATAGTAGCAGTTCCTGAGATGATATTGTTTATATAGTCTCCGTTGATTTTGAGATTAGTAAGTGGCTTGGTGGCATCTATTGTAAATTTTAGCTCTTTTACGTCTTCTCTATTTCCGACAAAATCTACCGAATAATATTTTAAGACATAAGATTTTTCTGTAGGAAATTTTAACGGGGCATTGTATTCTTTAAATGCTTCGCCGTCTATAGAATAGTATGTTTTTTCTACTCCGGCGACATTGTCTGTTGCCGGCAATTTCATTTCGAGGTCTACTCCGAAGAAGATAGTATCTTTATTTTTTTCGTACGGGGTAGAGTTGTTTTTTGTGGCGGTAACAGGCGCAGTACCATCTACATATATTTGAAAATACACATTTTGCTTAGGCATAATAGTTTGGTGAGTAGTTGTATCTACAGCAGATGGCGAATAGACTGTATTAAGTCCTTCGGTAGTAAAATACGTTGGATTAGTGTACTGCGGATTGTCTTTGCTCTTCAATAGATATTTATCGGACTTAGTATCCGGCTTAATAGACAACTTAAAATATAGCGGCAGCTCTTTGTTAATATAAACCTTTCCCTGCGGATTGGTATAAATTCGTTTGATATGCGTTGTCTGAGTCTGTGAAAATAAAGATGTTAAAGGCAGAAATAACATAAAAAGAATAATAATTTTCTTGTCCATACTGTTTTTTTTTGTTTTATTGATGTCAAATTTTTTACTAAAATAAAACAAAAGTACATTATTTGTATAAAAAATATTGTTTTTTTATATTTTTTTATATTGATAAGATAATTTTGGAATTAAATAAAAAATAATGTATTCATTTATAATAACTTATTATTTGACTTTGCTAAAAATATTGTCCAAATCAAAGTTATGGCAAAAAAATCTGCTATAAAGATATGGTATTTTTTGAGAATTTGATTTTTTTGAAAAATTTTACAAATAATTACTATTTTAATCATTTTAATTATTATTTTTGTCATGTTTTTATCAAGAGTTGGAGATTTGACAACTTTTTAAAAGTTGTCAAATCTGATAGAAACCCGCGAACATCAGTAAAATCAGCGTGTTCCACGTTCCAATTTTTATATTGTGATCATAAATAACGAAGTATATATTTTAAAACCAATATTAAATCCCTAACGGGATTTTTTAAAACGTTCTTTGTTTTTTTCTACCCATATTAAATCCCTAACGGGATTTTTTAAAACGTTCTTTGTTTTTTTCTACCCATA
>DYQJ01000217.1:6768-6853 GCA_020719345.1 Draconibacterium orientale
TTAAATCCCTAACGGGATTAAAAAAAAATGTCCCTTTAGGGACATAATATTGGTAAAAACGAATCGAAAAACAAAAATGTCCCTT